>DATFDB010000196.1:0-13081 GCA_035252445.1 Nitrosotalea sp.
GACTGAAAGGCAATTCTATGACTATGGATTTACACACAGCACTAGCACTCTTACCACATCAAAATCTCGCAGCGCATATTCTACACTGGGTTCTGTTCTTGAAAAACTTGACATGCAAATTAGAACTGCTGACATAATCAATGCAGTAGACCCAAGCGAGGTAGTCTCTATGGTTATGACTACACATCTATTGCCTGACATAATGGGAAACCTAAGGGCGTATTCTGGCCAGTCGTTTAGGTGTACGTCATGTGGTGCAAGCTATAGGCGCGTTCCACTGGCAGGAAAATGCCTAGAGTGCCAAAATAAACTAATCCAAACAATGACAAGGCCATCTGTTCAGAAATATCTCAAACTGGCAAGGCGAATGCTTGGCAAATACAGAATTGAACCATACCTGAAAGGCAGAGTTCTCTCTTTGTTGGATGAGCTTGAACTTGTATTTGGTAAAGAAGATGGTAGTCAGGCCTTGCTTACAGATTATGCCTAACGAAGCTTGACATAATCATATCCGCCCATCTTGCTTTCAAAGCAATAGCGGACCTTTTGGAATTTCTTCCTGAACTGTTTGACTTCCTTTGCAATTTTTTTCTTGTCTTTTTTATCTACCACTGTATTTTTAATAAATTCTGCAACTTGTTTCATTTCGGACTCTTTCATGCCAAGTCTTGTTAATTCAGAAACTCCCAATCTCATTCCTCCTGGATGGAAATAGTTGCGTCCTGCCTTGATGTCTCCTGGAATAAGCTGTCTGTTTACGATAATGTTTGCCTTTTCAAGATCAGCTTCAATTGTTCCTCCGTCACCAAACGAAAGAACATTTACTACAATTTGGTGTGATTTTGTAAATCCACGCTTTTCACCAAGCACTGTAAATCCTGCTGAGCTTAGATCTTCGGCCAAAGCTTTTGCATTCTTGACTACTTGAAGTGCATATTTTTTGCCATACTCCAACATTTCTGCAAACGCAATGGCCTTTCCTGCCATGTGATGCAAATGATGATTGCTTGTCATACCTGGAAATGTTGCCTTTTTGATCTCATCGCCATACTTGTTAAACGAACAGATCATTCCTCCCTGAGGACCAAACAAAGTCTTATGGGTACTCATAGTCATTGCATCAGCGCCTTCCCTGAGAGGATCTTGGAACTGGCCTCCTGCAATAAGCCCTGCTACATGAGCCCCGTCATAATTTACAAACATCTTGTAACTTTTCAGAAAATCAGCAAGTTCCTTTACTGGATGAGGGAACAAAAAGACTGAACCTCCAAACATTGCAAGCTTTGGAATCCTGCCTGCCTTTTCCAGTTCCTGCACCTTTTGCTTTGTCTTGTCAACATCAATTGTCATCTCTTCTGCATCAAATGGATAGAACTCTATGTCTAGCCCATGTACTAGTCCTGCCGTGCCTGCATGTTCTTTTTTGCCATGTGATATGTGTCCACCGGATGGAATAGATGGTGCAAGCATTACATCACCTGGGTTGGTAAACGCTGAATAGATTGCCAGGTTAGCAACAACACCAGAAATTGGCCTTACATCAACAAACTCTGCCTTGAATAGCTTTTGGGCAAGTTCCATACACTTGAACTCGACCTTATCTATGTAGATGCACCCTGCGTACACTCGTTCGCCGGGCCATCCTTCCGCATACCTATTTGCAAAATCAGAAATAGTTGCTTCTCTAACTGCCGGGCTTGGGATATTCTCACTTGCAATTAATGGGATTGAATCTGCAAACCATTGGTTATGCGTCTTAAGCATAGAAAGTACTTCCTTGTAAGCAACACGTGGAGAAGTGCGTGCCATGCCTTGTACGACCAGTTTTCCTAATTTAAAACATCGTTCAAAAATTCAATCTGTCTGGTTTTGCCTACATAAAGAATAATAAGGGAAAATCGACCTCAGCTAAAACATGTCTCAAGCTTCTGCAGGAGGAATTCCTGTTGTTATACTAAAAGACGGTGCAAGCCAGACTAAGGGTCGAGATGCACAGAAAAATAATATCACAGCCGCAAAACTGATTGCTGAAATAGTTCACACCAGCCTTGGTCCAAGAGGAATGGACAAGATGCTTGTGGATTCTTTAGGTGACGTTACAATTACAAACGATGGTGCTACAATTCTAAAAGAGATCGATGTTCAGCATCCAGCCGCAAAGATGTTAGTCGAAATATCAAAGGCAACAGACAATGAAGTTGGGGATGGAACGACATCTGCTGTAGTTCTTGCTGGCGCACTCTTGGACAACGCAGAATCTCTCATTTTGCAGGATGTTCATCCAACAATAATAGTTGATGGTTATAGAAAGGCTGCCCAAAAGGCAAAAGAGTTCTTGGCAAAAATAGCAGACAAGGTTACTGCAACTGACAAAGATGTACTTGAGAGAATAGCAAGAACATCGATGCAGACAAAACTTGTCAGAAGAGACTCTGTAAACTTGGCCGACATGATAGTAAAAGCAGTTGTAGCTGTTGCAGAAAAAACTGATGACGGCTACCAAGTGGATATTGATGATATCAAGGTAGAAAAGAAGGCAGGAGGCTCTATCAAAGATTCTATCTTTACCAAAGGAATAGTACTTGACAAGGAAGTAGTACACAGCGGAATGCCAAAGAAGATTGAGAAGGCAAAGATTGCAATAATCAACAACGCACTTGAGATTGATAAAACAGAATTTGATGCCAAGATAAACATCCAAAATCCACAACAGATGAAGTCATTTCTTGATGAAGAAAACAGAATGATCAAAAACATGGTTGACAAAGTTATCGCATCAAGTGCCAATGTTTTGTTTTGCCAGAAAGGCATTGATGACATGGCACAACATTATCTGGCAAAGGCTGGAATTCTTACAGTTAGAAGAGTAAAAGAAAGTGATATGGCAAAGCTTGCAAAAGCAACTGGTGCAAGAATAATAACAAATCTTGATGATCTTTTTGAAAAAGATCTTGGTATTGCTGAAGTGGTTGAAGAACGAAAGGTAGAGACTGACAGGTGGGTCTTTGTTGAGGGATGCAAACATCCAAAGGCTGTAACACTTCTTGTCAGAGGAGGCTCTCAGAGAGTTGTTGACGAAGTTGAGAGATCTGTTCACGATGCATTAATGGTTGTTAAAGATGTAATGGAAAACCCAATGATTGTAGCTGGTGGCGGTGCCCCAGAAACTTATGCAGCAACAAAGCTACGAGAATGGGCAAAATCACTTGAAGGACGAGAACAACTGGCAGTAGAAAAATTTGCAGATTCTCTTGAAGTAATTCCAATCACACTTGCAGAGAATGCTGGAATGGATCCAATAGACACTCTTGCTTCATTACGAGCAAAACAGCTCAAAGGAAACAAGTGGACTGGCATTGATGTTATGAAAGGTCAAGTAGCTAGCATGCATGCAACAGACGTTTTTGAACCGTTATCAGTCAAAAACCAGATAATTTCATCTGCAACGGAAGCAGCATCTATGATTCTAAGAATTGATGATGTAATTGCAGTGGCCAAAGGCGCAGGCGGACCTCCACCTGGAATGGGTGGCGGCATGGGTGGTATGGAAGGAATGGGCGGCATGGGTGGTATGGGTATGCCACCTATGGGCATGGAATAACTGTTTCATCTTCTCAAAGTTTATTTGACTAGTACAGATAGGCAATCCTATGCAGCTGGGCAGCAACAAAATTTTAGCTGGCGCAAAATACATCTATCTGATTGTCTTCTTTGCGTTGCTTTCTGGAGTCTTTTATCCAGTTATTACCCATAGTGCTTGGGATCCGGTTGTAATTGGAACGCTGGTTCTCTTTATAGGTCTAGCAGGAGCAGTATCTCTTTACAAAGGAGGAACTGGTGACAAACACAGACAAGCCTATCTCATTGTTGGTCTTGCTCTTATGGCCGCGGCCTTGTTCTTGATATATGCAGTAATAGGCAGAGTCTAGATATCAAAATAAAGATAAAACTCATGAGGATGGGGTCTTATTGAAATTTCATGATCATCTGCCCTTTCTATCTCAATTATTTTGTCTATTGTATCGTTTGAAAATATCGGACTGAGAAACTTTCTATCACTCTCAAGCTCATCAAGTGCTTCTCCTAATGTACCTGGCAAATCCTTTATTCCTTTTGCGTCTCGTTGAGTCTTGGTCATCTTGTAAATATCTTCATTCACTGGATCTCCTGGGTCTGTCTTCTTTTTGATTCCATCAAGTCCTGCTGCAAGAACGGCAGCAAATACAAGATATGGATTCGATGATGGATCAGGAGCTCTGAACTCTAATCTTTTTATCTTAGAATATTTGTCTCCTTTGAAATGAGCTGGAATTCTAATTATGGCAGATCTGTTACTTGCACTCCATGCGATATACACCGGAGCTTCGTATCCAGGAACCAATCTGTGATAAGAGTTTGTTGTAGGTGCAACAATTGCAGATAATGCTCTTGCATGATTCATAATTCCTCCACAATAATATCTTGCAGATTGGCTTATTTCCTCTTTGTCGTCTTTGTCATAAAACATGTTCTTGCCGTCTTTCCATAGGCTCACATTAGTGTGCATTCCAGAACCTGCATCCATGGAAATTGGTTTTGGCATCATAGTGGCCACCTTGTTGTATTTTGTTGCAATGTTTCTTACGACATACTTGTAAGTTTGTGCACCGTCTGCAGCATTAGTCAAAGTATCATATCTGATATCAATTTCACACTGGCCTGCAGTTGCTACTTCATGATGATGGTTATCGCACAAGATGCCAAAATATTCATTCAAGCATTCGACACAATCATTTCTATATTCTGTAAGAGTGTCAGCAGGAGTACTGGGATAGTATCCCTTCTTCAATGCCATTGGGTATCCCTTTCCTTCTTGATTCCATGGTGCCTCCTTTGACTCGATTGAATATGACTGACCTTTGTATGGAGTCAAGACATCCCACTGAATCCTATCAAAAACAAAAAATTCTACTTCTGGGCCCCAATAGCTAGAGTCAAAACCCTGTGTGGTAAGATACTTTTCTGCCTTTTGAGCTATCCCTCTTGGATCAGCTTCCAACCTGCCCTTTCCCCAGCCCCAATATATGTCGCATATCAGTCTGGCTGTCTTGGAATTTGTCATCCAGGGAATTACTGCATATGTATTGGGATCTGGTTTTAGCACCATATCTGAATCTTGTATGGAAGCAAATCCCACAATTGAAGAACCGTCCAGCTTTGGCAAACCATCTTGCATTTGCTGGGGCGTGAACAAATTAGCTGAAATTGTCGTGTGATGAAACCTTCCTCTAAGACCTGTAAACTGTAAATCGATGAATTTTATCTGATCGTGTTTTATTTTTGCAAAAACTTCATCAGCCGAGTACGAAGTTGATACTGGCTCTCCACCAATCACTTTATATGGCAATTTTGCACCTTGATCATAAAACATAGGTGTCTATGATTTAAGTATTGTTGGGTATGTAAATGTCAGAAACAAAAAAAATTGATGCAAATTCACTGTATGCACTACTTCTCCGAGAAGTAGAAAATGATTCAGTACAAGAGTTAGATTCTAAACTATACAATAACATTGCAGAATTTCTTGGAAACTTGAAAAATCAAGATTATGATGGAATAGAATCCAAGATCAAAGACTCGCTTGTAAAAATGATAACTGACATGACATCACTGCTTTTAAAAATTAGAATTGAAAAAGCAATTGATTCTGAAGAACTTAACTATACCAATCTTCTTGACGAAGAAAGATTCATTCTTGATTCTGAAGATGAACTAAGGCAAAGAAAAGAAACTATTCTTTCTGCTACACTAAATGGAAGACTAAAACTTCTTGAAACTGTAGCAAAAAGCCATAGGTCTAGAACCATTGTTGTAAGATTCCTCAAACCAATAGACCAGATTGTAGGAACAGATCTACAGACATACGGTCCGTTTGAAGGAGAAGATGTTGCAACATTACCATTTGAAAATGCACTAGCTCTGATTGCAAAAAAAGTGGCAGTCAAGATAAGCTGGGAAGACTAAAAATTGGGTAACTGTAGGTAATATGATATGCATAATGGCATAGACCTTGACGTTTACTTTGAGATAATAATCTACCCTGTTGCAGCATTGTTTATTATAGAAATGGTTAGCAGAGCTGCCAAGATACCCAACTGGATTAAGCTCTTAACTCAGGGCATATCATGTGTTGGATTTGGAACAGCTTATCTTTTCATGCATGTAGCTCATTGGCTTACTGCTGGTGTACTGTTAGCATTGGCTTTTGCTTTGTTCTATCAAGCAAAAGTATCAAAACTCAACCCACAAAAAGCTCTTTACTGACCGAACTTACCAAAAACCCGCTTCATAAAACCCTGCCTTCCAGTACCTTTTCTTCTTTGAACTTTATTTTCCCCAAATCGCTTTGTTCTGATCTGGTGCAGCTTTACACATCTATGATCCTCTGGTAACCTATGTTCTGCGCAAAACTTGTCATTGCAATAATTACACTGGAAAGGAAGATCAGTTTTCTCTCCGCAGTAAACACAATCAACAGTTTCCATAATTTTATTTGCGCTTGATCCTAAATCAATGTTAAGAAACAAAGTTCTGATACCTCTTCAGTTGTTAGGTAGACTCAAATCATTGGAGTTGATTGATAAGACTTAATTAAGCAAAAATCCCTTTTGAAAAATGATTCTGATATGATAAAGGGAAATGTTGCTATAGTAACTGGTGCAAGCAGTGGAATCGGCTATGCTACTGCTTTATCAATTGCAAAAGCAGGAGCCAAGGTTGTAGCAGCTGCACGAAGAAAAGATAAGTTAGATCAATTACAAAAAGAAATTGAAAAAAGTGGAGGCGAATGTATTACAGTTACCTGCGACGTAACAAAACGCAGCGACTGTGAAAATCTAATTGATGCGGCAATAAAAAAATGGAATAGAATTGATATTCTAGTTAACAATGCTGGCTTGATGCCACTGAGTTTTGTAAAAAACCTCAAAGTGGATGAGTGGGAAAGAATGGTTGATGTAAACATCAAAGGCGTACTATATTGCACTGCCGCGGCAATTCCTCATCTACTCAAGCAAAATTCTGGTCATATAGTAAACATATCCTCAATTGCTGGAAGAGTAGTATTTCCCGCAGGAAGTGTATATTGTGCAACAAAATATGCTGTAAGAGCATTTAGCGAAGGACTACGACAAGAACTTTCAGCAAGAAACAACATCCGTGTTACAACAATTGAACCAGGAGTTGTTGATACCGAACTCACAAACACAATTACTGATAAATCACTTGAAGCATTTGTAAAATCTGCCAAAACCATGCAGGCACTCAAATCAGAAGACATTGCAAACTCGATACTATTTGCAATAGAATCCCCCTCACACATGAACGTAAACGAGATAACAATAAGGCCGACAACTCAAGAAAGATAAGGTGTCTTAGTATTAGGCCAACAAATGTAGTAATTTTAGGCGGAGGATTTGGTGGCCTTTCTGCAGCAAATGAGCTACGCGAGAATCTTACCCAAGATACTAGAATCACAATCGTAGATAAAAAAGACTGGTTTATGATGGATCTTGTAAAACTCTGGATGATTGCAGGCTCTAGAGAATTTGAAACGTCAAAACGATCTCTTACAAATATTACAAAAAAGGGAATTGAATTCATCAATGAAAATGTAACCAAGATAGATTTGGAAAATAAAATAGTCAGAACAAGCTACCGTAGATTACACTATGACTATCTAATAGTTGCATTAGGAGTTGAACTTGCACCAGAACAAATTCCAGGTTTAAAAGAGAACAGCCTAGTATTGTATGATCTAAATGACGTTCCAAAGATTCGTGATGCTATTCGCAAAATCAAATCAGGTAAGATAGCTATGGCCATAACCGGACTTCCATACAAGTGTCCGCCAGCACCTTATGAAGCAGCCCTTTTGATAAGATCTGTACTTGAAGAGACAGGAACTAGTAATTCCATAAAGATCGATTTTTACAGCCCCACACCAATCACACTTCCGGCTGGAGGGCCTCAGGTAAGTGAGGAAATACTGCAGATTTTGAAATCAAAGAATATTGAATTTCATGGAAATCATAAGACTGTATCTGTTGAACAAAATAAACTCACATTTGAATCGGGAGAGGCAGATTTTGATCTGCTGATTACTGTTCCTCCGCATAAAGTGCCGCTTGTTACAATCGACTGTGGTCTTGCCCAGTCAGGTAAATTCATTGAAGTAGATAGGACATGTAAAACTAAAATTGATAATGTCTATGCAATAGGTGATGTAAACCAGATAATGGTAACAGATAAGATTGCTGTACCAAAGGCTGGAATATTTGCTGAAGGCGAGGGACTGACTGTAGCAAGGAATATCATTTCAAAGATAAAAAAAGAAACAGAAGGTGCGGTCTTTGATGGAAAAGGAGGATGTTATCTTGAGACAGGAAAGAAAACTGCTGGATACATCGGAGTAGATATGTATGCTGACCCCACTCCAGTAACTGAGCTAAAATCTCCAACGCCTGATTATTTCTTAGAAAAGGAAAAATTTGAAAAAGAGCGACTAGAAAAGTGGCTCTGAGCATTTTCAAATCTGATCCTACCATTTAATAATTTCATTACTAGCCAGCAACTTGAGGGACCGTAGTCTAGCTTGGTCATGATGCTAGCCTGGGGTGCTAGAGGTCGCCGGTTCAAGTCCGGCCGGTCCCACCATTGTCTCATAAAGTTTGTCATAATTTTCAATGTAGGAGCTAATGTCAATTTGTCAACCCGTCTTTTGAGCAAAATTATCATTTGGATAGACATGGGAAAAAGGAAATTTACCATAGATCTCGGCAATGAGAAGATAGAGGTAGAAGGCCATCAACACAAGAATGTGGCAATCAAGTATCTCATGAAGAGACGAAGATCCCTTCTTATGACACGCGATAAGGACAAGGTCGAAAAGCTATACACTGCAGTACCGAAGACTATTGCAATAGTTGGAGGACATGTAACAAAGACCTACAAGATAAACTGGGAACGGGAAGGAACAACAGAGTTTGAAGGATTACGCTTTGTGTTTACTCTTACCGAACTCGAAAACCCAATTCAAGAGATCGCGTGCTAGTTTTTCTTTTTAAACAAAGTAAGAATTTCATACCGATTCCCTGTAGATTGGGAATCCCAAAACGTCATAGTATGCTTTAGGAACCATTGATTTGCCTTGGTACAACAAGTCATTTGCTGCCTCGTCTAGAACATATGTTACTGCCCAGTCCTCTTCATTTCTAATAGACCTGCCAAATCCTTGTAACAGTTTTACTAGCGTTTGAGACTTGTACCACAACGGAAACTTTTGCATCTTAATCTTAGTTCGTTTTTCACTTAGGTTAGGATACGGCGCTTTTGCTATAACTTGAAATCTAGACAGGTCATCTTTGAGATCAACACCCTCCCACAATGATGACGACAATAACACGCCACTTTTGTCCATTGAATGCTCTTGAATTATCTCATCTTGTGTCATACCGTTCTCATTTCTACTATGGCAAATTCTAATTCTACGTTTGTTTTTCTCAGAAAGATTATTGCGAATATCTACACAACGCTTTTCTGACGAAGTGAGTATGAGACCTCGTTCGTTCTGATGTTCAGATAAAATATCATCAATCTTCGATATTACTGCAAGCTCATCATTCCAGCTTGCTGAATAACTAAGCTTTCTAATATTGAGAAAGTTGATTCTTCTTTTATCGGGGGTAAATGGAGATTTTGGCGTATCCACAAACGCAACCTTTGACGGGTCAAGGCCAGTATTTTCACAAAAACTTGCCTTGTCAATAGTGGCAGACATGAATAGCTGTGTATCAACATCAAAAAATGTCTTGACATACTTTGAAATGTCAAGAGGTTTGATGGATAGAGATCTTAGATTCCCTCTGTCATCAAAGTAGGGATCATTTATGACAAAATTTTCTTTGTTTGATTCTAGTTCTACTTTGGCATTTGACATCCTTTCGTATCGTGATTCAAGCCTAGCAAGTGAAATATAGTCTGGATTTATCTGAAACGATCTGCTCTCTTCCAAATCTTTGATCTGCCTAGAATATGATTTTGAAAGGTCATCAAGCAACTGAATTACAAGATTAACATCGTCAAGTGAGTAGCTCTTGATGTCAATGTCGCATTCTGTTATATGCGTATTATAGATATCGATACCAATGAACTGAATTATCTGGTCCTCTATCTTATGAGCTTCATCAAAGATTGCAATCGGTTTATTGATGTAATCTGCATAAACCTTTTTTCCAAACCGCATCAATTGAAAATATGCTGCATAATTCCATATCGAATGATCGGAAACTAATGCGTGGTACTTTTGTTCATAGTAAAAACAATAAGGATTCTTGGAATTTGGTTCAAGCTCTCCAATTCTAGGCTTGAACTTGCAAAATTCTTTGACTTCCTTTCCTTTGATCTTTATAGTTTCTTCACACAATCCTTTTTCGCATGTTAATCCCTTTTGGACTGCTCTTTTGGTCTCTGTTTTTGGTATACCTTGGTGATCCATAAGCTTGAGGCATGCAAAGTTGGATTTTCCCTTGACTGGGTTGAAGAAGTTTAGGTCTTTTGAGTACTGGTCTTGAAGTTGCTTTGAAGCAGTAATCACAAATGACTTTCCATAATACTTTGCTAATGTTGCAGCAATGAGTGATTTTCCAACTCCTGTAGGTGCGGAAAGCACAAGAATCTTGTAACCAGACTTGAGCTGCTCTTCTATCAAGTGCAGTATGTCTTTTTGTATTTGTCTTGGCTTGAATTCTTCCGGGAAATATTCTAAAACGTTACTCATTTTTTCTCAGGTTTATGAAATTCTGCTTACTCTGTACCTACTTAACTCATTGGAATTATTTTTTAATTGATACGATTATTTTCCCGTTTGCCTTGTCCCTTATGTTTACTTGTTGCGAATGAACCTGAAAATAGACATGGCCCAGCAGTTCTACAGCTTCTTTGCTTACATCAGATTTGCCATCAGTTAATGATATCAAATTCTGCATTGCAATTCTAGTCTTTGGCACGCCATGCTTTTTGATGAAATTATCAACAATATCGCTAGTGTAGAACTGCGCCCTCTGACGTATGGCTTCCACTGTATCAGGATCAAGTGATGCCGTGGCATACTAATGTGCCTCCTTCCTAATAAGATCATCCAATCTTGTCAAATTTTTGAAGGCTTTTCCAAAGATACCAAGTAGCTATGCTTCTATATGGTTTCCATCTGCTACCAAGATCTTCTACCTCATTTGGTTTTGGTAGTTTGGGCAATGAAAATGCCATTTGCACGCCTTTTTGCAAACCAAGATCGTAAATAGGCAAAACATCTGGTCTTCCAAGCGAAAAAATAAGAAACATCTCAGCAGTCCATCTACCTATTCCCTTTACCTGAGTTAAATGCGAGATTACCTCATCATCGCTCATTTTTGATAAAGTTTCAAGTCTGACCTTGTCTTGGTCTATTCTCTTTGCTAAATCTTTCAGATATTCTACCTTCATACTTGAAAGCCCTGCAGAACGGAGTTTGGATTTTTTTGTAGCAAGAATTTCAGATGCAGTTGGAAATGTGGGGTAAAGATCCTTGAACCTATCAAAAATTGTCTCTGCAGCCCTTGTAGCAAGCTGTTGTGATATTATAGATTCAACCAAGACTGCAAAGTGATGTCTTCTTCTTTTTAATGTATAATCTCCAACAGATGCGATGATTCTTCTCATTATGGGGTCTCTTTTGAGAAACCTAACTCCTTTGTGAACTGTCATATCAATTTGGTTCAGGATGTATTGTTACTATGGCATTTTTAATCTGATTTTTGATCTTAAACTCTATTTCAGATACAATATCGTGAACCTCTTCAATTGTAAGTTTGCCATCAAAGGAACAATCAATGTCTACCTTGAAAATATCCTGCAGTTGAAATGTAATAACACGACCAATTTTTTTGACATTTGTATATTCCTTGATAATGTTTGCCACCTGTTCTTCAATTGTAAGATCTTCAACAGGTGTGCTTTTTGGAATTGATACATAGGGCTCTAGATGAATTGTAATATGGTTTACATTGTCAACTGATTTTTTGATCTGATCTTCTATCTCATCTGAAACTTTGTGAGCATCCTCAAGTGGCATGTTTCTGTCTACCATCACGTGCAAGCTGATAAAGACACCGTCTTTTGCAATTGAATAACTGACATTATGTATGCCTGCGACTCCGTTAACCAGAGAGGCTACTCTATTTACAGTATAGTCAATAGGCACATCCTTCCAAGTGGGTTCAAAATGTACTGTGACCTTGCTGTTTGCAATGTGGTCTTTGATGTTTTTTTCCACATTTGCGCTTATCTTATGAGCATCTTCAAAACTTGATGTACCTTTCAAAGATATTGTAACCTCAGCAAAGATATCACTTCCAGACCTTCGCATCTGTACAGATTCTGTCTTTAGCACTCCGTCTGTACCACTAACAATATCCTGAACAGTTCTTACCATACTTTCCGGAACTGCATCAGTAAGCTCCATAGCATTTCTGTATATGAGCTTCAAGCTCAACGCCGCAAGCAAAATTCCTAATATCAATGCGGCAACAAAATCTCCCTGATAGAATCCAACCATAACAAGTACAATGCCTACAAGTGCCACAGAGGTAGATCCCATATCCATAAATGCGTGGTAAAAGTCGACTCGAAGCCCAGAACCTTCCGTCTTTTTCAATGCCTTGCCTAGGATCGCAATCCTTGCAACGTCTGAGCATAATGTGTAAACCGCAGCGCCTATTGCCATTATGCCAGGCAAGACAGCAGGCCTCGGTTCTTGTAATCGAGAAATCGCTTCAAAGATGAAAAAGCAAGATATGATAAGTATGATGATGCCGCCAAGAAAGCTTCCCATAGTTTCTATCTTGCCATGTCCATAGGTGTGTTCTCTGTCAGGCGGTTTTGTTGCCCATCGTGCTGTCACAAGCAATATGGCAGTTACAACAGAATCCAAAACTGCATGAACACTATCAGTGATCAGTGCAAGACTGTTTGAAAAAATTCCAATGAAAAGCTCTACCAAAAAAGC
>DATFDB010000197.1:0-3691 GCA_035252445.1 Nitrosotalea sp.
TAGATGAATATTTTCCTCAATCCCGCTCAACAAACTCTATCACACACCAAGACACATTCTATTAAAATCTTATCGACAAATCATCCATTAATCAAAAAGATCAATTGGAATATTCTGAAAGTCACCATTTGGCAATACACGCTTTATTGTGATCGGTATTACACGTTTTTCAAGTTCAGTATAAGCTAGATCTAGCGAAGTCGCAACTTCTTTTGGCACTGATATAAACGGAGGCGCTCCAAGTGAAAGCTGCAAAGCACGTGCACCAAGGATTCTGGCTTTTTCAAAGCGCGTAAGAGTTGGAGGTCCAATCATTATCTTACCTTTGCCTTCAGTTTCATATTCCACAGGTTCATGGATAGGGTCAACCTCTATGATCTCTCTTGCTGCAATGATTTTTTGTATTCTTTCTTGTTCAGCAAGTTCTTCTGGCGAGAGTTCTTTCTTTCCTCGTTTTGTTGTTGGTTTTTCTTCTTCCTCAGATACAACTTCAACAGTTTCTGTTTCTGGAGGTAAAACTACTGGTGCGATTTCTTCCTCTGCTGGAACCTCTTCAGTTTCTACACTAACTTCCTCAGGTTCATCAGACATTAGGGATTTGGTGAAACAAACGTTATATATTTCATCATACTCTCGTTCAAAAATGAGTGCCGGGTCTGTATCAAAAATTGATCTGGTGTTGTCGCTGAAAGGAAAAGCAACCATGACATTAGAATTGAAACGCCATCTTGCACCAAAAACTGTCGGCGCCATTCTCAGGGGCTTGCCACTTGAGGGCAATGCACACATGATGGGCAATGCAATTGCGTTTGTGGATACTGCACTTTCTGCAGGCGGTGAAAAACTTCGAACTCAGTTCAAAAAGGGCGACGTCGGATTCATGGCATCAAACGGCTCGATTTGTTTCTTTTTGCAAGATGTTTCATCATCAAAGCCTATGACATTTGTTGGCAAGATAGCATCAAACATTGATGCATTAAACGAAATCAAACCTGGCGATATTTTTTTGATATCTCAAGCAGGCACGTAAACATGGTGTCCGCTATATCCGCCTATTCTTTTCACAGTGCCTTGTTTTAACAAGTTTAACAAGAATGCATTTGCGGCAGACACTTTGACGTTTGTTTGTCTAGACAATTCTTGTGCGGTAAATACTTTGGAGCCCTTTATGAAATTCATTGCTTGTCCTTCATCAACTATCACAGATATGGTATTTTTTGATTTTTGCTCTTTCTTGTCTTTCTTTTGACCGCCTTCTTTCTTTGCAGACTCGGCAGCTTGCGCTTTCTCTGCTTGTGCAGGTGATTTTTTCTTTGCTCCACCCATAACCAAACTTTTCAGGCCCTATTTATAAACGAACAAGATTTCACAAGTCCTAAATACCAGCTAAATTTGGCCACTCTATGGGAATAGATCTGATTGAAGAAAAAAATCTCAACGATATCATAACTTATGCTCTTGACTATCCCAAGATGGTTTTGTCGGAGGCCAAGACACTGTCCATTACATCCAACCTTGAAGACTTTGCATACGGCATCTATGTCGGATACATTTGCGGCGTTTTCTTTGATGGGTTTTTGCAAAGAAACAAAAGATATCTAGATTCAGAAGAATCTTCTGACTTTCACAATATCATTTTGAAAAGAACCCCAGAGATACGATTAAGAATCAAGGCACACATACATTTGAAATAATTCAACCTTTTATCCTACAGATGGTACAAGTCATCAGATGAAGTTTTCACTGGTTGCCGAAACACTTGGGTACATGGAAGGCACTACAAAGAGACTTGAGCTAACTCAACATTTAGTGGACCTGTTTAAGATTACTCCGGCTGAAATAATTCCGAAGGTAGTGTACTTGCTCCAAGGCAAGCTGAGGCCAGACCACGAAGGAGTAGAGATTGGAGTTGCCGAAAAAATTGCCGTAAAGGCGTTATCAAAATCCGCAGGAATTCCAGTGCCTAAAATTGAGCACGAATACAAAAAAGCCGGAGATTTTGGACAGGCAACAGCTACAATTTTAGAACAAAAAACTCAGACAACTTTTCTCAAAGAAGACATTACTGTTGAGAGAGTGTACGATACCCTGTTTAAAATAGCAGAACTCAAGGGAAACAGGTCGCAAGACATGAAGATGAAATACATCTCAAGTTTGCTCAACGATGCAAGTCCTGCAGAAGGAAGGTTCATTGCAAAAATAATTACTGCCAACTTGAGGCTAGGAATTGCAGATTATACAATACTTGATGCATTATCCATTGCATTTACAGGTTCAAAAGAAAATAGAATGATTTTAGAACATGCGTATAACGTGTGCAGCGATTTGGGCAGGGTAGCAGAAGCAGTGGCAAAAAACGGAACTGAAGAGCTAAAACATTTTCAGGTTTCAATTTTCAGCCCAATCCGTCCCATGCTTGCTGAAAGAGTGAAGAGTCCAGAAGAGGCGCATGAAAAGATGGGCCAAGAATATGCTGCAGAATACAAACTAGATGGAGAACGTGTTCAAATCCACATACAAAAAGAAACTACGATTCTTTACTCCCGAAGCCTTGAGAATATCACAAGTTACTATCCAGACATTGTTGAAAAAATTGGAAAGGCCATCAAAGCCAAAGAAGCAATATTGGAAGCAGAGGCAGTTGCAATAAATGAAAACTCTGGAGAGTTTTTACCCTTTCAGGAGCTTATGCATCGCAGAAGAAAATACAACATCACAAAGGCAGTGCAAGAATATCCTATAACAGTCAATCTATTTGATATCATGTTTGTCGATGGCAAGAGTTGTTTGGAATTGTCATACAAGGAACGCAGACACATGCTTGAAAACATTGTAACTGAAGATGGATTTGCACGAGTTATGCCAATGACACTAGTCAAGACAGATGATGAAGTTGAAGACTTTCTTGAAAATGCAATAAACTCTGGATGCGAGGGACTGATGCTTAAGCAGCTTGATTCTCCATACAGAGCTGGTGCACGTGCAAGCAATTGGCTCAAGTTAAAGCGCGAGTATAGAAACGAGCTTGGTGATTCGCTTGATCTAGTAGTGGTTGGTGCATTTTATGGACGAGGTAGAAGGACAGGAAAGTATGGTGCGCTTCTTTTGTCTGCATATGATGAAGAAGAAGACATGTACCCCAGTGTCTGCAAAGTCGGAACTGGTTTTACTGATGAGAGCTTGGACCAGATTTATCAAATTTTATCTGACAAGATAATTGTCAAAAAAGACCAAAGGATTGACAGTGGTCTTGAGGCAGATGTGTGGTTTGAACCAGAAGTTGTCATTGAGATAGTGGCGTCTGAGATCACATTGAGCCCGATTCACAAAGTGGCATTAGACCAGGTAAGAAAGGGCAGCGGTCTTGCATTGCGCTTCCCAAAGTTCACTGGAAAGATAAGATTTGAAAAAACTCCTGAAAACGCAACTTCCGTTGATGAAGTTATGACAATGTATAACAACCAGAAAAAAGTTGTACAGGCAGAAAAACAAATGTAATCTGTTGACGAGGTGGATTACGTAAGAATTATTAGATGCTGGTAGTAGATAGAACGTCTAGATGTACAGCGGGGAACTTGAAGTTCAGGCAAAAAGAAAGGCACTTGCCGTTTTACAGGACGAGATTAACAGGATTCTCAACGCAGTAAGAGACTTTTCATCACTTCCCGAGCTAATAATCAAGGCTGACAAG
>DATFDB010000198.1:0-5376 GCA_035252445.1 Nitrosotalea sp.
AATTATAGAGGCCTCGGGTGTTGTTTCAATTCCAAGCTTGCGCACTTGTTCTGTCATTTCAAGTGATGTAGTAGTGACAAAAGTTTTGGGCTCTTTTCCGATTTGCTTTCTTGTATGAAACCCTCCAAGAGTGTAGATGAACCGTGTAGAATATTTTTTTGCCACATTTATGACATCTTGGCACAAGACATTGAGCTCTTCAGTAGATGATGGTTGTCCAGAGCCTCCTCCAAAAACAATTGTGTCCTTTCCTGAACGATATTCCCATTTTTCTTCTGGCAGGTCAATGTACCCACCATTATCAATGACATATGCAGGATATGACGGAAGGACTTCACGAAATACACTAGTGCTAAGATTGGTGTTGATAAAATCAATTACTATGCTTCCCACATCACCCATGTCTTGCATTGCGGCGATCATCATTGGCTTTTGCAAAACAGGCTCTTTTATCTGGGAAAACTTCACAGTTGTATTTTGCAAGGTAATGATTAATACTTTGCAGTCATTTCCCATTAGGATATAAATGGAATTTTAAAAAATAAAGTATGGGCAAATACGAACTTCCACCTCTTCCATATTCGTATAACTCACTTGAACCGCATATTGATGAAACAACGATGAAGATTCACCATACAAAACACCACCAAGCATACACAGACGGACTAAATGACACTCTTGCAAAGATAAACGCATTATCACACAAAAACTACATAATTGGAATTTTGTCTGACATGACAAGCGTTCCAGAGACTGCAAGAAATGCCATAAACTTCTACGGCGGAGGATATGAAAATCACAGAATGTTTTGGGAAAGCATGAAGCCAAATGGTGGAGGCAGTCCAGGCGGAAGGCTGGCAGATGAGATAGGCGTGTATTTTGGAGGTTTTGACGGGTTTAAGAAAAAATTTTCAGAAGGAACTGTTGCCATACAGGGAAGCGGATGGGGCTGGCTTGTTTACAATCAGACGTACAACAGGCTAGAATTTATGACAACTCCTGATCAAACAAGCCCTTGGACCATGCGTCGCATTCCGCTCTTGGGGCTTGATGTATGGGAGCATGCCTACTATCTCAAATACCAAAACAAGAGGGCAGCGTATGTTGAATCATGGTGGAATACGGTCAACTGGTCTGCAGTTGAAGAAAGGTTTCTTCGAGTATCTTCATGATATAAAATAAACAATAGTTTGAATATTTTTATACGCTTACAATTGTCTTGTCTACAATGGATGCATATCTGGAAGAGGAGTTGTACGATTTGCTGACTTTTTGCATGCAAAATGAGTCATCGCCTGATTGTGATTCCAAAAAAGAAAGAATTCATACGATTGGGGAGGAGCTTTTCAGCGATGGCGGAGTTGATGCAATGGTAAACATGTACTTTGCAATACAGAACAGGATAAAAGAAGAGATTCACAAAGACGCCAACACATATCGCTCGTGGTGGAACGGCATCACTGAGGAATGGAAGTACTAGCATTCCCCAAGTCTTACGTAGCAGCTAGTTCCAGATATGGAAATGACCGACGAACATTCTTTATGTTATAAAGCTTTTCATGTATCAAGGCAATCTTCAACAAGCCTTATTGAAAATTTTTTCACACCATAGATGTTGATGGCAATAAAGGAGCAAAACGCAATGGAGATAGCAAAAAAATTTCTAGAGCAGTATCATTCAATCCTAGTGACTAATGCAAAGTTAGAAGAGGAAGTATGGGTAGTCTCTGCAAAGGTAGGCCTGTCTCCCAGGGATGTCAGAAAAGTCATGATAGATTCAGAGACAGGTAAAATATTGGGGTATACGTAGATATGATGCATTCAAGCTCTCAGAGTTCTTACAATTGCGGCAGTAGAATTTTTATATTTAAAAAGGATATAGGGGACGTCCATATTGTCTAATAGAGAAAGAAATTTGGCAGTATTTGATTCAGAGCCAGGCTCACATCTGTATGAACACAAGATACGTCTTGAGAAAATAAAAAGTGAACTTATGAAGTTCGGACTGACACAAAACCAAGCCAAGGTTTACATATTTTTAGGCAAGTTTGGTCCCAAAACAGTTCCCGAAATTTTCAAGGCACTTGATCTTCCAAGAACAGAAACCTATTACATAATTAACGTATTGCAAAACCGCGGAGTAGTTACAAGTGAACTCTCAACGCCTATAAGATATACCGCACTGCCAATTGAAAAGACAATTTCAATACTGATTGAAGCTGAAAAAGAAAAAATAAATTCATTATCAAAACAAAAAGAAGAGATTTCAGAACTATGGAATGAAGTTCCAGCATCTGTAATTGAAAGAACCGAGGGCGAAAAGGAAAAACTGCAAATGCTTCAAGGAAACCCTCAGATTTTCACCAAGATTACTAACATGGTAAACACTGCAAGAGAAGAAATTTTAATTCTTGGCTCTGTAAAAGACCTGTCTCGCTTTTATCATTCAAACATATTTGACACATTACCAAACGCCATATTTAACAACAGAATCATAATCGCACCAGCGCAAACTCTTCCGGATTTTGTTGAAAAAATAGACAGGAGAAGAATGAAAGTAATGCCTACAAGCAAAGATGACAACCAATGTTTTGTGTTAAAAGATCATAAAGAGATACTGATGTTTTTGAGAAACGCCACACATCCATCAAATGACGTGTTCGCAGTCTGGTCAGACTCGAGACCGTTGATTGATGCCATGCATACCCTATTTGATTACTCGTGGGAGGAGGCAGAAGTTTGCCATTGACTCAAATATTACCAAAAGAATTGTTCAAGGAGTGGATAAGAATTGGATGATAAAGAAATAATGAATGATAGAAAAAATATGTTTGCTACTGCTGTGGAAGATGCCCTAAATGGAATGGGTGGACCTACATTGGAAATGGTCAGCATAAAGTTGATTCAAAAATACAAATGTTCACTGCCTGATTGTCTAGAACATCCAGATTACTTGAAAAATGTACTACGAGACGTATTTGGTCACGCAGATATTGCGGTTATAGCAAAAATCAAGAAGAACCTAGGGGAATTCAGCCACGAGGATACAGTAGGCGAGCTTCTCAGGGTATTAACAAAATAGAGTTGCAAACAAATACCGAGAAGATAAAAAACAACAAATTTTTTTTGTTTTCCCTTTTTGCAGTAAGTTTTGCAGTATTAATATCAAATTTTGTTAGCAAGTACATAGCAAGTGCAACAACAGATATCCTATCTGTAGTATTGTCTGGCGGGCTTTTGGTACTGTCAGCATTCATTTCAATAGAATTCAGGGGAAAGGGAGATCTTGGAAAGGCATACTTGCTTTTTTCAGGATTTGTTTCCTTGTGGTTTTCGGCCGAAGTCATATGGCTAAAATCAGAACTTGTGACTCATCTTTTGCCATTTCCGGAATACGCAGATTGGTTATATCTTGGAGGCTATGCGCTGCTTGTCGGCTTTTCAATTTATTATCTCAAGCCATTCCAAATTGCCATAACTAGGAAGATGCTGGGATTTGCCGCACTTTCTACTGCAGTACTTTTGATTCCAACATTATATTCCACATATTCTTTCAATCCAAATTCTACTATTGCTGAAATTTTATGGGGAGCAATTTATCCAATAGCTGATGCTGCGATTTTGTTTCCAGCCGTCCTAGGATTAGCATTATTTGTAAAAGGTGAGGTGGGTTTGTTTTGGTCGTTGACTTGTATTGCAATAATACTTAACATAATTGCAGATTCAGGATTTTTTTTCCTAGATATTGGCAAATCAGACTATAGTGGAAATCCAGTCAATATCTTGTACATGTGTGCATACATATTGTTTGCATTTGGGATTCACAGTCATGTCAAACTGTATAAAAAACCAAAAATGAAGTCTTATGACAACACTGATGATCTAAAATAGGTTCAAACTTTTATTGTGATATTGAAGTGTCGATTTGTGCTGTGCACGAATCAAAGTTTTGATTAGTATCTGAAACTACAGAGAAGAAAACAGGCGTGTTTACAGTTGCGTGTGGTATGAAGCCATATCCTGTGCCTACAACATGTCCAGTTTTATCAAGCAAGGTCATTTTGACAAAAATCACTTTATACGAAATATCTGGACTTGTGTACATCCCAGTCATCAAGTCGTATCCATTACCTTTGGAGCATACTATATTACTAAATCCTGGTGAGGCTGCGGAATTGGCGAAAATAGCAGTTGTTTCCTTTTGCGATGAGTTACTTGTTACAGCAGTGTTTGTTTGACTATTTACAACACTTGTCCAGTCTATAGTACTACTATCAGACACTTCGCCTACACCAAATTGGCCTGGGCCTGAAGGTTTGACAGTTCCTATATGCCTCATGGCAAAGGCAAACTTTGAGAGATGTTGTGACTGGATTTTTATCTGACACTGAGTCGGACTGATTGAACTAGAGGATATCTCGCCAAGACCGCTGCTAGTCCATGAACCTAGGCTTAGAGTATACGCATCAATTATCGGGCAGCCGTTAGTATCATTTTGTACATCACTCAGAGATGTCTTGTTTACAACTAGAGTCATAGTTGGAGGCTTGGCATGATTTTCTGGATCTCCCCAGTTAAATCCAACGCCAGTTTGTTCGTAGGGGTACTGTACGTTGATGAAAATAACTATTGTTCCATTTATACCGTCACCTGAGATTGAAGAAGGAAGTTTGTTGTCTACTTCGGCTGTTAACCACTCTTCCGAAGAGGATCCTCCATTTGAAATTGCAGTAGGTGAAGATTGTACATCAAGTTCTTTCAATCCGCCAAAGCTTGGAATTGCAGAATCTGCAACAGGAATTAACATCTCCTGACCCGGAGTTATGTTGAACGGGGGTGTTGCAATGAATTGCCCTGAGGTTGAGTTGAGTGTTGTAACTACAGTTGGAATTACTGTTACAACAGAAGTCGAATTTGGAAGAGAGTAGTCAGGCATACCAATCGAAGCAATTATCGTTGAACCGCTTGCTAAAGGCGGAAGAGATGTGTTCAACAGTATAGAGGATTGCAGGCCAAGTGCCTCGTTGATAGCAGTAGTATTTAATTTTCCTGCAACAAGAACATGCGGTAGATCACTTACATTGTGGATGGTACTTGATATGGTTCCATCAAGTGTTTTTGCGGAAAATGATGTCAGCCAGAGTTTGAGAGTATTAGAGCTTAGCAATGGAGACTCGACAAATTCTGGGGAAAGAAATGTCGAGTCAGTTTCACTGTTGACGAATTGACTGAGTGCAGTGACTGACGTGGTATTAGCTAGTGTCGATACAGTGTCAGATGTAGTGTTGGCTAGAGTGGATACAGTGTCAGATGTAGTGTTGGCTAGAGTGGATACAGTGTCAGATGTAGTGTTGGCTAGAGTGGATACAGTGTCAG
>DATFDB010000199.1:0-11493 GCA_035252445.1 Nitrosotalea sp.
AATCTATCCTGCTGACTATCTGAGATTCTATCTTACTCTTATCACGCCTTACAGTCAGGACGACCTGAACTTTGATTGGGATGAGTTTGCTGCCAGGATAAACTCTGAGCTGATAGGAAACGTGGGAAACTTTGTCAACCGAGCACTTGGGTTTACAAAGAAAAGCACGGGTGGGGTTATACCGCCTGCAGAAAACCTTGATTTGGCAGACAAGGAGGCACAAGACAAGATAAAAAATCTGGCAGGAGAGATCACTCCTCTGATGGGAGATAACCACTTGGACCGTGCACTCAAAAAGATCTTGGAGTTTTCAGCGCATTTCAATCAATACTTTCAGAAAAAAGAGCCGTGGAAGGGCGGTGATGGAACAAACAACTGCATATTCATCTCGGTCAATGCAGTGCGTTCCATTGCCATATCACTCTACCCGTTTTTGCCAGAATCATCGCAGAGAATATGGTCGCAACTCAATCTGCAAGGTGCAGCCTCTGAGCAATCTTGGAGTTCCATGTCTGATATTGCAGTAAAAGAAGGCCACACACTGGGTGAGCCCTCGCCGCTTTTCAAAAAAGTTGAAGCTGCAGACATTCAAGTACACAAGTCAAAGCTTGGGAAATAATGGCACTAGACTGGATCTCGCGTGACGGAAAACTGATACTTGGCGCAAGAATTATCCGGACATTTTCTTATGGGTTTCTAAGCGTAGTTTTAGCAATATACCTCAGCATGCTTGGGTTCAGCGAGATTCTCATAGGAGTTGTCTTGACTGCCACACTTGTAAACAGCATAATCTTCAATCTTGTCTCAAGCATGTATGCAGACAGGATAGGGCGTAGAAAGTTCCTGCTCCTTTATGCTTCATTGATGATTGTGTCTGCAGCCATATTTTTCATGACAAATAACTACATTGCATTGATTGTAGCAGCGCTTGTTGGTACCGTGAACGTAACGGGGTCAGAGGTTGGGGCATTCTTGTCTCTTGAGCAAGCAATATTGCCGCAGACAATACGTGATGAAAAAAAACGCACATCAATTTTTGCAATTTATAACATGGTGGGAACATTTGCCATGTCAGCAGGCGTACTTGTTTCTGGGCTACCGCATGTTTTTTCGCAGCAATTCGGGCTTGATAAAATATTTTCAATCAAGCTGCTTTTTGTAGCATATGCTGCATGTGCACTTGTTGCACTGGTAATCTATCTTGCCCTGTCTCCAAAGATAGAAGCCGCATCAAGGAACACACAAACCATACCGCATCAAAACCTGTCTCCGAAATCTCGCAGCATCATTACAAAAATGTCTTCGCTGTTTGCTGTTGATTCGTTTGCAGGAGGATTTGTCATACAAAGCATAGTTTCTTTTTGGTTTTACACAAAATTTGGGGCAGACCTGTCTACGTTATCCTACATATTTACTGCAGCAGGCATCTTTACTGCTCTATCATACTTGCTTGCAAGCAAGATTGCATCAAGGGTTGGTCTTGTAAATACAATGGTGTGGACACACATACCGTCAAACATCTTGTTAATTCTTGTTGCATTTGCACCAAGCTTTCCGCTTGCCATTGTGTTGTACCTTGCAAGGATGAGCATATCGCAAATGGATGTTCCCACACGCCAGTCATACCTGATGGCCGTAGTGGCTGAAAATGAACGAGTTGCAGCAGCAGGCATAACTAACACATCAAGAAATGTTGCGCAGGCAGTGGGGCCATCTCTTGCAGGCGCCATACTTGGGCAACTCTTGTCGGCTCCCTTTGTCATAGGCGGCGTGCTAAAAATCGCATACGATGTGGGGTTGTTTCTCAGCTTCAGGAAGATAAAGCCACCTGAAGAACTCTAAGTTGGCTCTTTTGTCTTTTCAAGATATGCCATGATTCCAGTATAGTCGATTTTGCCAAATCCATCCTTTACGGCCTTTTGGTATAGTTCATTTGCAAGCCTGGCTACAGGAAGGTTTGCCCCAAATTCCTTTGCAGTATAGTTTATCTCATCAAGATCCTTTTGCATCACGCTCAAAAAGAAACTGGGCTCAAAGACCCCCTTTGCCATCTTTGGCCCCTTGAGAAGGCTCATCCCGGTCTTGAAATAAGTTGAGTTTAGGACCTCAAGGAAACGAAGCGGATCAAGACCTGCCTTTTTTGCAAGTATTATTCCCTCTGATATGGATAACGCCAAGATTGCAATCTGGAGATTCATCGCAAGCTTCATCGAATCAGCTGCGCCGTTGGCACCAATGTAAAATGTTTTTTCGCCAATGGAATCAAAAACTGCCTTGTATTTTTCATATATGCTTTTTTCTCCTCCTATCATTACCACAAGCTGACCCTTTTCTGCAAGCGACGGTCCACCCATCACAGGACTGTCAATCATTGGTATTCCATGCTGCGCATATTTTTCTGCAATCTTTCTTGATGATACTGGATTGATTGTGCTCATGTCTGCCACAGCAAGTCCGTCATGTCTTCCTTGTGCAATGCCGTCCTTGCCAAATGCAATTGATTCTATAGCTGATACATCTTTTACAATTGTTATTACGAGATCAGATTTTTCAGATACTTTTTTTGGTGATTCTTCAACACTTGCGCCCAACCCCTTGAGCAGGTCTGCTTTTCCTTTAGTCCTGTTATAGACTGATACCGTATATCCTGTGTTAAGAAGACGCGTTGCAACTGCACTGCCAAGCAGTCCTGTGCCGATTATTCCGATGTTCATAATATCATGTTTTTCATGACGTATTTTTCTTTATTGTATTTATGTGACAAGAGCTTTGAACCTGTCGTCATTGCGAAAAATGTCAAAATCTTTGTCTTTGCTTGCCTTGTTGGCATATTCTGGGTCAAGAACTATGGCACGCTCAAGCAACTCCAAAGAATCTATAATATTTTTTTGAAGTGCCTTACTGCATGCCTTGTGGTATAGTACACTTGGATTCTCTGATTGTGGAGGAGGAATTTTGTCATAGCACGCAATCGCTTTGTCATATTTCTGAAGATAATGCAATGCAAGCCCCTTGTTTAGAAGGCAAACTGGATGGCTTGGGTTTTTCTTTAAAAGCCTGTCATAGACTGTGATTGCATCCTCATACTTGCCCAGTTTTCCAAGCGCATTTCCCTTGTTGAGAAGGGCGTTTACATGATTGGGTTCAACCATGAGAACCTTGTCAAAGTAAAATATTGCGTCTTTTGGCTTGCCTCGCTTTGCGTGTCCAAGGCCAATGTTGTATATGTAATCCAGGCTAATCTCCTCATCATCAGAAGAAAAATGTATCCCGCTCAATATTCTGTTTATTGTTTTCTAGTTGATAAAATCTATTGTCTTCTGAACAAACTGATAAAGAACTTCTACAATGGGTACAACGTGGAAAAGGTTAGAGCGTGCCCAATCTGTCCCAACTGCGGTTCAAAAAAATTTGACAGGATCAAGTCTGAAGAAACCGTGGTAAGATGCGTAAACTGTGGCAAGGAAATGGCAATCTAGGCTAATACATGAAATGAATGCCTGAATTGATCTCCTGTTTGTACGTGTTACACCCTCTAGCATGCGAGAAAGTTACTACGTCAAGTCTGGCTTGAAAAACTCACTGTTTTCTTTCTCAAAAGATTCTGATTTTTCTTTTACTTTCTTAATGGCAGAATACAGTCTAAATAATAGTTCAGTGCTGGGGTTTGTAGATTCTAAAAGCCTGCGGTCTATTCCGTATTCTTCCATTTCTTTCCACATCTCATCTGTGGTTAATTCCGAACTCACTGTACTCCCATGAATCCACAATTATGACAATATTTAAAAATTTTCTATATCGGAACAAAAACACAAAGATCAAATTTATGTCTTGAATAAATTCGGTTTTCTCCAAATCTGGTAAACATTTTCTGCTTTTTCATGCGATCTGAGCTTTGGTCGTTTGCTTTCACTCAGAAATCAATTGAAAAATTTCATTTGGCTAATTTTGGTCTCTGACATCAACTCTTTGACAACCTGTACAATATCATTGATGTCAAATGGCTTGTAAACTATGGCTGAAGCGTGCAACTGCTCTAGTCGCTCTGCTGTTGTTGGAGCAAGATCAGACGTGACCATTATTACAATGGCATCGGGATTGCTTTCGCGAATTTTTTCTAATGCGTAAACACCATCGCCGTCTTGCATCACGACATCCAGAAATGTAATGTCTGGTCTGAGGTTGTTGTATAGCTTGACTGCTTCCTTGCCACTTTGTCCCTTGCCTACAACTTTGAAATTTTTTAATGCTAAAAGCTCGGTAAATAAGGCAAGGATATCCTGATTGTCATCTACCACTAGGGCGCTGATGCTCTCTCTTTTTTCCCCCAATAACATATGGATAATAAATTTCCTATTTAAGGTATCTTTTGATTTATATTTTCTTTTTTTAGAGAGTGATTTCCCTTGTGCCTTGTAGCAAAAATTCAGCTTTTAGCAGGACGCAATATTACGAGTACGGTACATTAAACAAGCCTTTTGATGTAGTAGTTTCACTACCTTTTTGCCCTGCATATCACATAAACGAGATTTTTAGAGACTAGGCCCAAAAAGAAAATGGATTGTGTCTCCAAAAGCCATCTTTTCTGCCTATTGCCTTTTCATGGGGGGTTATTTTGGGGAAATCTATATTGTACATTTTTATTTCGATTATCTGAAGGTCATCGCATGGCAAAAACTTGGAAAGATTCTGATGTAAAGATAGATTCAGTAAAAAATGAGGTTATCGCAGTAATCGGTTATGGAATTCAGGGTAATGCTCAGGCAAACAACCTGAAAGATTCTGGATTTAATGTAATTGTGGGCTTGAATGAATCAGGGTCTAGCTGGAAAAAAGCAAAAGAGGACGGACACCAGACAATGTCAGTCAAAAATGCATGTGAAAAAGCTGACATCATTCACATACTGATTCCAGATATGGTTCAAGCTCAAGTTTACAAAGAAGAGATCGCGCCAAACTTGAAAGCAGGAAAGGCACTCTCCTTCTCGCATGCTGCGGCAATATACTGGGGATGGATTACTCCGCCAAAAGATGTCGATGTAATCATGATAGCTCCAAAAGGTCCTGGCTCTAAGGTTCGAGAGACATACCAGCAAGGATTTGGAACACCAGCAATTGTGGCGGTGTATCAGGATTATACAAAGAAAGCATGGGATAGAACACTTGCAATTGCAAAAGGAATAGGCAGCACAAGAGCCGGTGTCATTGAAACAACTTTCAAAGAAGAAGTTGAGACTGACTGGTTTGGCGAACAAGTAGACCTGTGTGGAGGCTCTGCCTCAATGGTAATGACTGCATTTGAGACTCTGGTTGAGGCAGGATACCAACCTGAGATAGCATACTTTGAAGTGTTACACGAGCTCAAACTCATTGTGGATATGATCCAAAGATATGGCATAGCTGGAATGTACAGGCGTGTAAGCGAGACTGCAAGATATGGTGGCCTGACTCGTGGCCCAATGGTGATGGACAAAGACGTCAAAGAAAAAATGAAAAAAGCACTGAAAATGATTCAGGACGGAACGTTCAACCAAGAGTGGACAAGCGATTACAGGAAGAATGGCAAAAATGCATTTGATAGGTACATGAAAGAGATAGAATCACATCAGGTAGAACAAGTGGGCAAGAAAATGCGAAAGATGATGTGGCCAGACTCTACTGAATAGTCTAGTTTTTCTTAATCTTTTGAAGGTTGGACTGGATAAAATCAATTATTGTAGGAAGTGGGGTTCCAGGTCCAAAGTTTCCAAGGACTCCTGATTTTTCAAGCTCTGTCTTGTCATCTTGCGGTATTACGCCGCCGCCTATGACTAGAACATCATTGATTCCTTTTGCCTTGAGCGCCTTGACAACCCGCGGGAACAATGTCAGGTGTGCGCCGTTTAACAGGCTCAAGGCTATAACATCAACATCTTCGTCTTCTGCAATCTGTGCAATTCTTTCTGGAGTGGCAAAAAGTCCAGAGTAAATGACTTCCATGCCTGCATCCCTGAATGCTCGGCACAATACTAGTGCGCCTCTGTCGTGACCGTCTAGCCCAAGCTTTGAGACCAAAATCCTGGTGCGTTTTGTTTGGGCTTTTTGTGACATAATTTTCAAAGTACGGTTGGGTCTTAAAACCTTTATTGGAAAATTCTATGGAAGTACCGCGATGTCATTGCGGCAAGATTTTATTTAGATATGTAGGTGTTGCTGTGTATGGATTTGGTCAAGGATCTCAAGCAAGGAAATAGGCGCGCCATTGCTCGGGCCATATCTATGGTTGAAAACGATGAAAAAACGGCGCGAGATTTAATTAAAAAAATATTCAAAAAATCTGGCAAATCATTTACTATTGGAATAACAGGACCTGCAGGTGCAGGAAAGAGCACCCTTATCAACAAGACAAGTGTGCAACTCAACAAACTTGGGTTCAAGACTGCAGTTCTTGCAATCGACCCTACAAGTCACATAACAGGTGGCGCCATCTTGGGTGACCGAGTCCGCATGACTGAATCGACTGACTCTGGTACGTATATTCGAAGCATGGCGTCAAGGGGTGCAACAGGTGCAGTATCGATGGCACTGCGAAACAGCATACGAATACTAGAGTTTGCTGGGTTTGACCCGATAATAATCGAAAGCGTTGGGGCAGGGCAAACTGAAGTAGACATATCAAAACTGGTCGATGTTACAGTTGTGGTCTTCAACCCTAACACTGGAGACAACATCCAGACAATAAAGGCTGGCCTGACTGAGATTGGGGACATTTACCTGATAAACAAAAGCGACCTTCCTGGGGCAAACCAACTCTTTGATTCTGTAAGGGATTTCATAGGCATGTCAGAGAGCAACCCTGTAGTAATGATGACATCTACCAAATCCAACAAAGGCCTGGCAGAATTTGCAAAAAAACTTCAGGAATTCATGAACGCAAAGAAAAAATCAAAAAAACAAAGGGAGGAGGAGATACTTGATGCGGAACTGCGAGATATTGTTTTAAATAATGTCAAAAACAAAGTGAGCAACATGCTTGATTCAAGCAGCACTTATACTAAATATCTAAAGAAGGTTCAAGAAAAATCACTTGATCCTTTCGAGGCTGCAGACAAGATATCAAAATTGATAAAGTGATACTATGGACAAGATAAAGACTGATTCCAACATTCCGGTAAAACGCTTCTATGACTCTAAGGTAAAACCAAAAAGCAGACTCGAAGAGCCTGGAAAATATCCATTTACAAAAAGCATCCATCCTGGAATGTATCGGGACAGGCTGTGGACCATGAGGCAGTACACAGGCTTTGGTACTGCGGCCCAGACAAACCAGAGATTCAAGTATCTTCTTGAAAGAGGGCAGACAGGTCTTAGCATGGCCTTTGACCTACCCACTCAGATAGGATATGACGCAGACGACTCGCACGCAGAAGGCGAGGTGGGAAAGGTTGGCGTATCGATTACTTCTCTGAAAGACATGATGACATGCTTTAACGGAATACCTCTTGACAAGGTGAGCACATCCATGACAATCAACGCAACTGCATCTACATTACTTTCACTTTATATCGCAACTGGAGAATCGCAGGGAGTAAAAAGCGAGCAGCTGCGAGGAACCACACAAAATGACATTCTCAAGGAATACATTGCAAGAAACACCTACATCTATCCACCGCGACCCTCGATGCGATTAATCGGTGACATGATAGAATATTGCTCAAAAAAAGTTCCCCAGTGGTACCCGATATCAATATCTGGGTATCACATGAGAGAAGCCGGATGCAATGCAGTACAAGAAGTTGCCTTTACTCTTGCAAATGCCATTGAATACATTGACACATGTGTTGGCCGCGGCCTAAAAATTGATGACTTTGCACCAAGGCTGTCATTTTTCTTTTGCTGTACCAGTGAGTTTCTCGAAGAGGTTGCCAAGTTCCGTGCAGCAAGAAGAATCTATGCAAAGATAGTCAAGGAAAGGTTTCATGCAAAAGACAAAAAATCAATGCAGCTAAAATTCCATGTTCAGACAAGCGGCGAGTCGCTGACTGCCCAGCAGCCTGACAATAATATAGTCAGGGTTGCGATACAGTCAATGGCAGCAGTACTTGGAGGGTGCCAGTCGTTGCATACCAATTCCAAAGACGAAGCATTGGCATTGCCGACAGAGGCTGCAGTAAAGATTGCACTGAGGACACAGCAGATAGTGGGACACGAGAGCGGAATAACAAAGACTGTAGATCCGCTTGCTGGCTCGTATTATGTGGAATACCTGACTGACAAGATAGAAGAAGAGGCACTCAAGTATCTCAAGAAAATCGACAGGATGGGCGGCTCGCTTGCTGGAATAGAAAAGGGATTTTTCCAGTCTGAGATACGACAAAATGCATACAGGCTGAAAAAAGAGATAGACAGCAACGAGAGGGTTATAGTTGGAGTAAACAAGTTTACAGATTCTACAGAAGAAAAGCCTGAGATAATGAAGATTGATGACAGCATTCAGGTGCACCAGATACAAAACCTAAAGGAGCTTCGGAGCACGCGAGACAACAAAAAGACAGAGTCTGCGTTATCCAAGATGAAGAGCGCTGCTGAAAAAGAGGAAAACTTGATGCCGCATATCTTGGAATCTGTACGAAGCTATGCGACACTTGGGGAGATAAGCAATACCTTTAGAGAAGTTTTTGGCATATACCAACCAAAGGAGTCATTTTAGAGATGAGAATAGACCATGTTGCAATTGCAGTAAACAACCTTGACGACGCAGTAAAGGAATACCAAAAGGTGCTTGGAGTAAAAGAAGTCGAGTTTGAGACTGTGGAGACTGAAGGGGTGCGAGTTGCAATATTGTATCTAAATAATTCCAGAATTGAATTGATGGAGGCAACACGTGATACAAGCCCAATCAAGAAATTTTTGGAAAGCAGGGGGGAAGGACTGCACCACATTGCACTTGAGACTGAAAAGATAGAGGGCGAGGTAGATAGGATGAAGTCAAGCGGTGTGAGATTTTTGGGAGAGGTAAGGCCAGGCTCGCGCGGAACCAAGATAACGTTTATTCATCCAAAATCTCTTCACGGCGTGCTTGCAGAGCTCTGCTCGCATCCAAAATAGTCATTTAGTCTGATGGCTTGGAAGAATGTTGCGCCACTTTTTTAAATGATGCTGTAACAGGACAAATCCTTGCGCATCCTGATGAAAGGGAGTACGGATAAAATGAAAACGCTACCTATTGCAATAATTGTAATATCTGGAATAATAATGGTAGTCGTATCATTTCCAGTGGCTCTTGCTCTTGGATATGATTCAATAGCAAAAACATCATCTTGGTCTCCTCCGTTGAAACAACTCAAAGAAGGCATAATAGCTCAAGATGTGAAATGTAATGGAGGGTTTCAGCTGATAATCAAATCAGAAGACGGGTCTCCAGCGTGTGTAAGCCCAGAAAATGTAGCCAGTCTTGTTGAACGAGGCTGGGCAAAACAAGCATTTTACTACCATGACGCGCACGTCAAACCCAAAATCACATTGAACGATTACAATTATACTGGCATAGATGACGAAGGCAACACAACAGTATCAATCAATAACCAGACATACTATCAGACCACAATCAACTATTCAGCATATAATTTACCAAAGGCGTTACCGATACAATTTCAAAATGTCACATTTATTTTTCCAGCAGGAAGCATGCTAACTCCGGGTGGTGCATTTGTAATGCTCGACTTGAAATTCCCAGACAGTTTTGAGGAAATCTATGGAATTCATACTGAAAATGAGATGGGAGGAATACCTGTTCCTACACAGTATGGTCCACATCTTGCCGTAAACTCGACAACAGTTCTTAGCAATCACATGGAACCACAAGCCGGGATGACGATATACCATGACAAGATCAAATTGCTTGTAAGTGCAGATGCTAATCCAATCCTGCAAACCAAAGCAGACAATTCATCTTCTCTAAAATTGTATTTCTCTACTGAATCCCAATCGATACGTCCTGGTCAGGCAATAGGAATTACAGTCTCAGTCAACAATACGTTACCAACTCAATTGCATGTCAAGGCTGCAAATTCTGGAGCGCTTTCTAGTCTTAGCTTGGAGCCTTGCATACCGCGACCATTTGGCATTGCAATGTTTCAGGGATTTTATTCAAAAGAAAATATGACATATGGCAAGTCACTTTTGCTTTTCAATCCTGACGCACTGTGTCCTGTTATGAATGCCACTCAAGACTACGTCTTTGAACCTTCAAGTGCACGTGCGGTTGCATATACTTGTACTGATGCGGGACAGCCTTTGTGTTCGTACCATGATGAAATTGCAGACCATGTATCAATAACCGGATATTGGTATCAAGGCCAGCTCTATCCCTTCAAGCCTGGCATGTACACCGTAATTGGAGGTGATGAGTGGGGCCATGTTGCAATAGAGCATTTTGTGGTATCAAACAGCACAATATTTGCAGGCGAATTGGGAAGCATGTCGTGCCCTGCCATGCCTGATGGAGTTCAGTTTGGTGCTACCATAAAAAACTCGACAGGCTTTGCAAATTATTACAATTCCACCCAGTACGGCAACACATTCTTTCTGCATCCTGGAATGATGGGAACCATAACCGTACAATATTCTGCTCCTGCCAACGTGGCTTGGTTCCAAAATAATGGCAACGCTCCTTTCAATATGACTGATGGTATATCTCTAATCTATATGGCAAATGTAACTGAGGGAAAATCCAAAGTATCATACGCGGCCTCGCTTTACAACGACACGACAGGGCATCACTCACAGATTTGTCACTATGGTATGCCATTTGGAGGATTTGAAGAACCTTGTGATACAGATAACACTGGCGATATTCCATTGGGCGAGCTTCCTTATGCCTCAAAATTGCTTCATGTTGGAATTGAGACCTCGTTTGATCCAAGTTCAGTAATGTTGTACCCTGACAGTAATCCTGTTTTTACAGCCAAAGTATCTGCAACCCCTGATGCCATGCCTGGAGTGTACTGGATGTCTCTGGGGAGAAGTCTATGCGGTCCAGGTGTACTTGCTAAACTTGTGGTGTTACCATAGGGTCTTGAAAAATGAAAGCCATGTATCTTTCATTAATTGTAACATGTGGAATTATTTCCAGTAGCGTTGGTTTTGCATCAGCTGACATGGAAAAATCAATCATTCAAGTCAACGGCACGCAATATGAAATTGATTACAAGGGCACAAACATATCAGTGAACGGTGTATCGGCTCACTTTCATTCCTATTATGATAACCGTATTGATCTTAACATTACAAGCAGCCAAACACAAAATGGCTCCATGTCTATATCGCTGTCAAACGATGCGGTGCAAACTCTCTTTTGTTATCCCAGTAGGACAATAGGCGATATTCACAATGATCCGCTATTTACAATAAGCACGGATAAAAAATATGGAGAAGAGTTCAGCCAGTCGACCAACTTTAATGGCATATCTTTAACATTTGATATTCCTGCAGGGTCAAAGCAAGTTGCTATAG
>DATFDB010000200.1:0-4009 GCA_035252445.1 Nitrosotalea sp.
TCTGTTGCCCTAGCCATGGAGACTATGCCTCTTCGGTGTGATTTTGAATTAAACTCTGCTTTTATGGAATATCCAGGTCCTCCAATGCCCCATTTGCTCTTGTCTGGCTTTTTGGTATTGGGGTCGCCTCCCTGAATCATAAAGCCTGGGATTACTCTATGAAAGAGAGTACCATCGTAAAAATTGCTTTTTGAAAGTTTTGTAAAGTTTCGTACTGTTTCAGGAGCAATATTTGGCAATAACTCAAAGACAATGCTTCCAAAGTTAGTCTCTATAGTTGCCTGTACCACCTTTGACAAGCCATCATTTTATCATAAGAACTTTTCTACGCAATTTTACTTTGGCAGTAAGGTCATCCTTTAGATTAATACCTCTAACCAATAAAGTGAGATAAAAGCATTTTAGCTTGAATAAAATTAATCAGAAAAACTTTGAAAAATTTTGAAAATTATGATACAAACATACTATTTCATGACTTGGCAAAACACAAAACCAAATTTACAATTGCAACATGCCGTTTCCAAAACATAGTAACAGTCTTATATAGAAGATCTGAAAAATAAAAAACGTGAATCGTACTACCCAGAGCACAAACATAAAGCAAGCAATCAACAATCTGCTTGACAAAGGTTTTACAGATAAACAAGATATCTACACCAAAGTCGTAGAAGATCTTGGAGTTCCAAGACCAACAGTAAGGCGGGTTGCAAGAGATCTTAGAAATGAACTTTTACAGAAAATTAAGATTTTGCAGTCTGAGGTTCCAGAATTAGAGGGTACTTCGAAGACAACAGAAAGCAGTGACTAGCAAAATCCCTCTATTTTTATAAAATATATTTTCTCTTTTGGAAATTTCCATTACTATTATATTCCACTATTTTAAGGATAGACTTATGGGTCACATCCCTACAATTGTTACCTCTTGTTTGGCAGTCGCTTTGACTATAGTATATTTCATAGTTCCAGATGCAGGCAAATTTACTTTCTTGATTCTAGCTGCAGCAGCTTGGTTTCTAGTGATAATATGCTGGCTTGCTCAGAAAAGTGCAGACTATATGCATAGACTTGAAGGCCATAGCCATGCTACACATGATGAAAAAAAAAAGCTAGCAACTAACTACGGCCAAAGACAGCAAACAGTCCATCTGAGCTCCAGCGAACTAGATCATGCCAAAGCAGAGCTTAGTGCTGACTTGGAAACGCTACAAAGCTCACTGAAGAACAAAGATACAGAGATAGAAAACCTCAAGGCAGAAATTACAAGCCTTCAAACTCTTGTTGAGATAGAAAAACTGAGAGCGGAATTGGCAAATCTCAAAGCCCTTGCAGCAAAAGAAAGTGCCAAGAAGAAATAATTTCTTTTTCTATTTGCAATGTGGGCAGCTATGTTTTCCATGATTTTCTTTACAGGAAGGACAACTGATGGCCCCGCCATAGTGGCAATCGCATACGCAGCCGTCATTTAGTTTTTCTTCTGTTATCAACTATCTAATGAGAATCATACGTCATCTTAATATTTAACGATGTAAAATCACAAATTGTGAAGTACATCATATTGCCAATGATGGCCTTGACGATATTAGTTGCCGGCCTTGTATTTCCTGCTCAGGCAATGATTCCAACACAAAATTTAGTACCTGAAAGCGACGTCATAATGCAGAAATCTGTAATTCAAATGAATATTCCGTCAAGTCCCAAGTTACCATTTGGATGTGTTTGGGGCACAGTACAAAATGCTGCACCTGGATATCCTGTTGATATAGAAATTTACAAAAATAACAAACCAGTTTACTTTGCACAAGCCAACGTAACTTCTGACGGCTCGTATCAAAAATACTTTAGAGTTGCAAATACTGTCGATGGACATGTATACAACATTTTTGAAGGAGATTATACTGTTGAAATTTTCAAATATGTTGTAAACTCTACATCTGGCTCCACTCAAACCTAAAATAAGATAAAAAAGCGGGCTCGGAGGTCCGCACTAAGACATGGAAGGCGAAATCTGTCAAAATTACCGCAGCAAGCCAAGCGGGGTTGGCTTTACAAAACCCCCTTTCCAATTTTTTTTCCACAAAAAAGGTCGATTAATTTTTTCCACGCCCAATTCCATGTGTAACAGAAAACTTTTGGCCACTTGCTGTCATGTGCAATAATGAAAAATCAATCAATATTATTCCCGACTTGGAATAATTCATTTCAACAGATATTCTCTGCCATAAAGCCCCCCTATTTTACACCAAATGATCTCATTTATCCAAAGTATGACATTTCTATATGATTGCGCAATAATTTCATAGTTATTCATGCATGAAATTTGCAGCTTTTTGGAATTTCATAACGTTCACATGTTACAGTTAAGGTTTCATAAAATCTCAATTTCACGCATGACTTTTTTATAACTTTGTCATAGCTTGAAACTTCATGCATGAATAGAACTTGAGCTTTAATCTTTCATGCCTGAAAAGCTCTGGCATTTCATGCCTGACAAAAAAGAGCTTACTGGCTGAATAGAACCAAGTATAATCATGCAATTGTATCAAGGATTGGAGGCTGGAAATCTGTCCAGACATTGATTGTTATGGGCAACCTGATGAGGATTATATCATAAAATTTTTGACAAATGATCATCAGAATCTCTAATTGAACCAAAAATGTAGTGGGCCTCAACAGGCCCGCCCAAATTACCTTTAGATTAAATAAATGTAGTTACCTAGAAGTAATTACCCACAGGTAACTTCAAATATATGTTATTGATATAAGAAAGTATGCCAAAAGACTCAGAGTTATCCAATAAATCCATTGAAAATTATGTTAATATTCAAAAGAATCTCATGAACGAGAAACGAATTCGTATTCTGTTATTACTTAAGAAGAGAACATCTACTTGGAGTGAAATAATGCGTCAGATAGATATTGGAAATCCAAAATTGCTACATGATCATATAACCACATTAAACTCCCTCAGTTTGATTGAAAAAGATAAGGAAGGATTCTATCATATAACAAAATTTGGTAAATTGTGTTTAGACTCAAACCTATCTCAAATAAACAAAATCTTAGGTCTTGATCTGGAGAAAACAAAATGAGTCTAGATAATCTTATTGGAATGAAAGTAGGAAATTATGAAATAGAAAAAAGACTTGGTGAAGGAGCTTATGGAGTAACTTTCAAAGCAAAAGATAGGCTACATGGATATGTTGCTATAAAGTTCATAAAAGCAGGTGAAACCTCTGACTGGCAAGCAGAAGCAAGAAAGGCTGCTAAACTTAGAGACGTTCCACAAATAGCAACTGTTTTCGACATAGGACAAGATCATGTTAATATTAACGGCAAGAATGAATTGTTGAATTACATAGTCTGGGAATATGTAGACGGTACTACTCTGGCATCTATATTAGAACAGAAAAAACCAGTTCCATTAACATTAATCATAGATCTAACAGAGCAGCTTTGTTACGGAATCAAAGCAATGCAGGAGGTTGGTTTGGAACATGGCGATTTGAATGTTAATAATATCATGTTAATTCCACCTAAAAGTTATGATGTTGAGCAAAAACATAGGGTTAAGATTGTAGACTTTGGTCTGGCTAGATCAGTAAGAGGAGAACACTTCATCAAAGATATGGAGTATCTAGCACTTCATCTTAAAGAATGTTGGAAATTAAACCAAGAATATGCAGGAGAATCACTAGTTTCCGATAAAAATTTTCAAAATCTGCTTACAGATCTTATCGCAAGAATGACTGCTCATAGTTTAGAACGTAGATTGTACGATCCAATAGATGTCATCAATAGAATCTATCAGATAGAAGATCAAACCTATGAAGACAATACTTTTCAAAATGTAAAGCTTCAGCACCCGTTTGAATATCTCAGTGTTGAAGAAATGCCAGAAAATTCTGATCTGATAGCAGAACTTTATGCAGACAATGTACCTTGGTTGAAAGAAATTGAAGGTTATGGAACTACAGTAATTTCCGGACCAAGGGGTTCCGGTAAATCAATG
>DATFDB010000201.1:0-4108 GCA_035252445.1 Nitrosotalea sp.
TAAATCTGCGTAGGTGATTAATCATATGCGACATATCATAATCTATACAACGTGGATGAGAAGCTTTTACCAAAAAATTACATTTAGAGAATTATAAAAAGAAGAATAAAAGGTGGTAACTTACTTGTGTTTCTTCATTGCGGTGATAACACACCAATATACGAAACCGGGGATTAAACCAACGGCCAATGGTATGTATACGCCTGCTTGACTCCAATCTTGCATTTCTTAATTACCTAGCTAATCACAACCTGCTATACTATTTAAATCCATCTTTCAGGAATGCCTTGAAGATAATGGACGATCTTCCAGCTAAACATTCTTTTTAAATAAATGATGCCACGAGTTCAAACTAGATTTGGAGATAATAGTAGATCCATGGAAAGAGTTGGTCATACATGAAGTACTTGAGTTAAAGTTTGAGGACTGGATTATTCAGGTAATTGCGACCGCACGATCAGCGGGAGGAGGAATACCCACAATTTTCTGGGCAGGAGGGATCGCGTTTCACTTTTCTACCTTTCCAGATACTGAAACCACAGTACAAGAAAAGCTAAAAGGAAGAATACACTATTCCTCAGTTACTTTTGCCATAAAAGAAAAGTTTGAGCGTCAAGTAATAAGAGAGGGCGGTGCAGTAAACTTTACAGACGTAAGTCATAATGAGATATTCAGTAATCTTGCAGCCAAGCTAAAAACAGGATCTAAATTCAAAGCCTAATCAGGATTCACTTTTTCTTCTTGACTTTACGATACACCAGACCAAATCCTGCTCCAGTAAGAACAATTCCGGTAACAAGGAAATAAGGGGGATTTGATTCCATCGGGGCCATGAAAAAGCCTGCCGTAATCATGGCAAGATAAAGTAGCATCTCAAAATCAAAATCCCATGTCATTTAATGATGCCCACTCTATGCCATACTATAAAGAATACCATGTTTATCAAGACAAGAATTGTGTTCAGAAAGCGATCTGTTTGAATCACAAGTAGGAATGGACTGGTGGGGATTTGAACCCCAGACCCCCCGCGTGCAAGGCGGGTATTCTACCGCTGAACTACCAGCCCATTGTATGAACTCAAAAGTGCGTGGATTTTAATTGTTCTCTTCGTGGCAAAGATTTTATTGATATTATTCACCAAAAATCTCATGGTCTTGCTCAAGTCTGAGGTTGTCTTAAAAACAGGCGACAAGGCGCCAGATTTTAATTTGCTTGGAATTGATGACAAGAAACATTCCTTGTCAGAATTCAAGGATTACCCAGCAACATTGGTTATTTTCATGTGCAACCACTGCCCGTATGTACAAGCCAAAGTTTCTGCCATGAATGAGATTTTTGAAAAATTCAATGGTAAGATAGCAATGATAGGGATAAACAGCAATGACCCGACAAATTATCCCGATGACAGTTTTGATAACATGAAAAAGTTTGCAAAGGAAAAAGGCATAAAATTCACATATCTTGTAGATGAAACACAGCAAATAGCAAAGAAATACGGTGCTGTGTGTACTCCAGATCCATTCCTCTTTGACAATAACAAAAATCTTGTTTTCCATGGTAGAATCGACAATGCTATGAAACCTGAAGACTCTCCTACCGAGAAAACAATGATTGTGAATATAGATAATACACTTGCTGGAAAAAAGATAGAGAAAGACTTTGACCCATCCATGGGTTGCTCCATCAAATGGAAAAGCCAGCAGACTTAAATGACAGTTGAATCGGAAAATTTCTTGGGCCGATAGCTCAGCTTGGCTGGAGCGTTCGACTGATAAAATTATTCAGATATCGAAAGGTCGTGGGTTCGAATCCCATTCGGCCCACTTTTGTTTTAAACTATGATTATTTTGGGAAGGGATCTCGATAAATAGTTGTACATGTTATCATCCTTGTTGCCAAGAAACAACCTTTCAGTGCAAGGCAATAGGGTGACAAGTAATGGAATATGAAAAAATATGTAGAAAAGTGATGGAGCTTGATCCCAAGATAAGATTTGCCGGTCTAATAAATGAAAAAGGGAGACTGATTGGCGGAGGGATGAAAGAGGGGCTCAAGTCCCTTGAGGACTCGAGAGATGATGAGATGCTGTACATGGAATTGGTCCTCAGAGCAAAAATGAGACGCGAATTTGACAAGGTCCTAGGACCAGTACAGTTTGCAATGTCATATAGAGAAAAAGTCATCATAATGAGTTTCCCTCTAAAAGACAGTGTTCTTCTGATTTCTGCTGAAAAAGGAATTAATTTTTCAGAGATCCCATTCAAAGTGCTAAAAATCCTGTCTCATTGATTCAGTGAGCTTTCAAATACAGTCTGAGACCATTGTAGTAGCTGTTCAATATCATCTGAGACAAAATCAGCTGTGTTTTTTGTTTTCTTTATACCTTCACTGCACAATGCAAAATACAGGTTCTTGCCAAACTTTGTCCTGCTTGCATCAACTGCCTGAGAAAAAAACTTGGTCTCACTGTCTGTTGAGGAAAATATGACAATTATCATTATTCCTTCTCTTTTAGGCCATACTTTGTTTAAGAATCTCTGCAAATCAATATCAAACATTACATCTATTGCAGAAGACATGTCACCCAAAAGCGATACTTTCCATTTTTCTGTCTGAAAAGCAGCAGAAGTGGCAAGTGCAAGAAGAGAATTTTTATGGTCAGTTGAAAGAAGGGCTACATTTTTTTTTGTATCCACTTCTTTTTCAGATAGTTTGATAAGATACAGCGAAGAAGATATCAATTCGTCAAGAAGATTCTTTTCTGATTTTCCTATCTTTCCGTTTTTATAGGAATTTTCTACAGCGTCTATTGCAGATACAATGACTTCGTTTATCAATTTTGGTGGATTTGCACCAGAATACAGTGATGTCCTTATAAGATTATGAACTTCTTGGCTTGCTGCAGATAGTACATATTCCAAATATCGGTTTTTCACCTGAAAAAGATCTGCAGGAAAACTTAGTTGATCTACGCCCTTTTCAATGAACCAAAGACTCACATTTCCAATGTTTTTTTGTTTGATTAGACTTTCAGCAGCAAAAACTTTCAGATATTTTGCCATTGTCACTCGGTTTACACGAAGTTTTTCTGCAATCTCAATTCCAGTAAGACCGGTTTTTGACTGACTTAGGGCATCAATTAATTTTTCTCTTATTTGTTCAGGATTGTATCCGCGTGTCACTGATTTCTAATCTAGTTTTGCCTGTATATAGAATTATTAAAAATTAGCAGGGATCTGTAATGCAGATCCCCGCCAATAGGTACTTTGGTATGGTCTGATGGTCCAGTGCAGTTTTGTGTCTGAATTACAAGCGCACTATTGAGAACATTTACGCAGAAAAAGTAAATAAAAAACACGCATCATTGATACTAAATGCTTAAGTTTGATGAGGCATTCTTTTTTGCAAAAACATTCTTTCTGTAAAATATAAAAAAATAACTCCAAGCAGATTTTGATCATTTTTGTTTGATTATGCCAAATTTCATCCGAAAGTATACAATGCAAATTGCCATTGGATTAGCTGCGTATTAACCTCAAGTCATAATGTTTGTGTTCATAAGTGTTAAATATTAGTACTTTAAAGTACGGTATAGGTACATAATTTGCCAAAAGCAGGTTTCAAATCAATAACGGTTTCAGAAGAAGTATACAATAGATTCCACGACATTTACAAGAAGAACAAGCAAGATCTTGCAATGAAAGGGATCAACAGTTTTGCAGGATACATTACTTTCATGATGGAAGATCTGATGCAAAAAGACGAAACCTTTGCAAGATACGCACCCAAGTTAGAAAAAATTTCAGCCGATGATAACAGAGTAGTGATAAAAGACAATATCAAAAATAGAATCGCAGAAGTTGCAGTTCAAAATGGCGAGCTATACTGTTTGTTGTGCGAAGAGAAAAATTGTGTTCACGTAGGATACGTTTTCTCACTTTCTGAAGTGTACGAAGTTCTAAATTCTAAGGGAATAAAACATCAAAGATAAAAAGTGCAGGAGGTGGGATTTGAACCCACGAACCCCTAAGAGACGGGATCACCCATTTTTATGATCTTAAGTCCCGCGCGTCCAAAGGCCATTTGCTGCCTTCTTTGGCCAGGCTCG
>DATFDB010000202.1:0-7400 GCA_035252445.1 Nitrosotalea sp.
TACAAGGCCAGCAAAATATCTTGTAATTCCCGACTGGATGAAGTTTTGACCAAAATAATATACAGATAACAAAACGGTGAAGGCTAATGAGTATGCAGCAAGTAATGTGTATACTTTTTTCAGTGCATAAATTATCATATAACTTGCTCTGTGTAACGCTACTGTTACCATGCTAATTATGGTAAGAGTAAGCAGATGAAATGAAATTTTTTCCACATATCCAACAAGACAAATAATTCCAGTAGCAGCCAACAATACCATTGCTGTCATATAGTAGCTGCGTTTCATTAGTCGTTTTACTTCCGACAGGTTCAGCTGTTCATAGTAATATAGGAACAGTCTGTCAAACACCTGAAGTGTTCCTGCAGTTATTATAATTCCAAGAAAGACACCTAGAACAAAGGCAGTGGTGGTTTTAATTGGAAATCCAATTGCCATCCATAGCGAGACTCCAGTAAGAAATAACATCGCAGTTGATCCAATCCAGGGGAAGATGAATCCGAGGGATTCTTTTATCCTTTTTGAGACTTTTGGAATTTCCTCAGAAAATGTGTTAAGATAAAATTCCGAATTTTTTTGTCGTATTTCGTATACATCTAGAAATTTACATATATGACTTGCAAGATCATGAAAGTCTTCAAAACCATGTTGCGCCAGAGTTTCTATTTGATATCCAAGGCATTCAAGTAGCACCGCTGCGTCAGCTGGATTGTTTATGTTAGGTTGTACCTCTACTACAGAGCGTGCAGCCTTCTGGGCAAACATTCTTGATTTTCTTGAGATTTGTAATTGTTCGGACAAATTCTTTGAATCACTTTGTTACCGTTTTTATTTCTGGTTTCAATTTGATATACTCCACAACATCTACCACGTTATTTGATACAGTAAATTTAGGCTCAAATCCAAGAGCTGTCCTTATCTTCTCAATTGATGCATATCCAAATTTAACATCACCTAGTCTTGTGGGACCAAATTTATGAGCCGCATCTGGTTTTATAATGGATTTAAGTGTCAGGAGAAGTTGTAGAATGCTAATAGGGTTTTGTGTTGCAACATTGAATACTTCCCCAACTGCTTTAGATGACTCCATGCAAAGCATGTTGGCTCGAACTATGTCCTTTACATGTACAAAGTCACGTGTCTGCAGGCCGTCTCCGTGAATTGTAGGTGTCACATCATTTAGTAGCTGATTTATGAATACAGTAATTACTCCACTATAGTCGTTGAGTAATTGCCTTGGACCATAGACGTTAAAATATCGTAAGGCGGCAGTTTCTAATCCGTATGTATTATGATATGCGTAAAGGTAATCTTCGATGGCAAGTTTTGATGCACCGTAGGGAGAAAAAGGCTTGCATTTTCGATCCTCAGATGTCGGGTTATTGTCTGTGACGCCATAGACTGCAGCGGATGATGCAAAGACAAATCTTTTCACATTGTTTTTTACACAAAAATTCATTACCTCAAGTGAAGTGTTGACGTTTACATCATGTACCACCATAGGTTCAGATACAGAACGCGCTACATTTGCAATGGCAGCCTCATGAAATACAACATCAATATCGTTCAGTGGCTCTAGCAAATTTTCAATATATCGCGCATCCCCAATTATGACATGCAACAGTTTGTTATTCTGGTGTTGTTTTAGGTTTTCAAGCGAGCCTGTGCTCAAGTTGTCTACCACATACGTCTCAATTTCCCTTTTGATAAGCTCGTCAACTATGTGGCTTCCGATGAACCCTGCACCACCAGTTACAACCACCTTGGAAATTTTTTTCATTATGCCACAATCTCCGCCGGTGCCATTAATTTTCGGTCTTCGTACGATCTCAAAAGTATCTCATATTCTTTTTTGTAATGTTCTCCACATTGTTCCAAAGTAAAATCATCTTGTACTTTTTTCAAGGCAGCTTGTTCGAGTTGATGCCTGAGTTTGTCATCTTGGAGTACACGGACTATGGCTTGGGCAAGCAAGAGCGGTCGCCTACTTCGCACAAGTATTCCGCACCCTTGAAGTGCTTCTCGGTCTCCCCCCACATCAGATGCAATGACGGCCTTACCACATGCCATTGCTTCAATAATCGAGAATGGGAATCCCTCAGTTATACTTGTCATGACAACGGCATCTCCTAGGTTGTAGGCTTTTTCCGGCTCACTTGTGCCTCCCATGAATTTAATATTGTCTTCAAGTTTCAGTTCTTTTACAAGCTTGACACATCGTTTAGAATAGTCAAGTTCCGGTGCGGTTCCGTATATCAAACATTGCAGGTCTGGTATCTGTTGTTTTGCATACTTTACAGCATAGACAAGACATGGAATGTCTTTGTAACCCACCACCCGTGCGACTGAAACAATTGTAGGCCTTTTATCTTTGTGTTCAACCTGGATAGGCTTGAATTTTGAGGTGTTGATTGCATTATAGATGACCTTTATCTTGGATGGGTCTACTCCAAGTTTTTTTTCCCAGTTTTTATTTACTTGACAGACGGGAGTTAGGGAATCCGTAATAGAATAAATGAGTTGTACAAGATTGCGTGAAACAATTTTTGCAAATATCTTGGATGGCTCATCATACATAAACTGATTGTAAAATAAAGATATTTCTCGAAATGCAATTCCATGTTCAGTGATTAGCACAGGACAGTTATTTTCTCTTTTTGCATATACTGCAACTAATGTTGGAAACCAAGCAAGTGAGCAATGTATGATGTCAACTTTTGGTATCTTGGTAGCCAAGAGTTGGATGCTCCTCTGGAATGTTTGATACATCATAAGTGCGGCTTCCTTTATCAGTATGTTGCGATAAAGCGGCACCTTGTTGAGTTCTTCAATGAAAACATTCCATGCCATAGGATGTTCAAGGCATTTTTTTCCATCGTACTTTAGAAGGAAATTATGTAAATTTACAATCGTATCTGCCAAAGATGCGGTATTGCAATGGTCAGATACCATAGATGCGACAAAATCTTTGTAGAGAGGCATGAATTTTTCTCTAATCACACGTTCTGTAGTTCGGAGAATTCTAGAAATTAAAGAGATGTCATGATGGCAGTATTCTTCATACCTTATGGAACCATATATTGGGACTTCAATTACTTGGGTGACATTTTTTGGGAGAACGTATTCTGAATTATTATTGGGATTTGAGAGGTGGTTTAATATAATGAATTCATAGTCGGCCATATGATCTATGAGAGTTTTTTCCCACGTGTATACGCCTCCGCTGGCTATGTTTGGATAATTATCCCAATTAATCATCAGTACTTTTTTCAGATGTGAACCTCTCCTTTGGAATCTTGTTAAGAATTCGTTGAATGATGGATTTTTCTTGGCTTCCATATTTTGGTTTTAATGCCTCTAGAAAATTTTCTATTATATGGTCTATATCTGCAGAAACTTCCACGTTTGTTTGATGTATACTCGAATCAGATTCTGCTACGATCTTTCTTTGTCGCAGTGATTCCATGGCTTCTTTTTCGCCAGACAGGGGATTTACCTTACGTGAAAGCGAAACATACTTTTCATAAACATCGCCTGCCTTGTCTGCCTCACCTGCCAGATTATAATATTCATATGCCTCTTGATACGACCATAACGCTTCTCTTACCGAATATGCAATTACTTGTTCAGCGTTTTTTTCGTAAAGCATGCCAACTTGCAGACGGAGTTGTCTTGATTCAGCCAGATTACCTGTAAAAGAAAGACATTCTGCTGCGCATGAGCAGCTCAGCGCGGCTCTGACATGCAGGTTTTTTCCTATACATTCTGTTGCATCTTTGAGATAAAACGAGAACGCTTGTAGATAATTTCCCTCATCTTCTGCTTGCATGGCATTCAACCACAGATTAGACTCATCTGTAATTCTATCTAGGTGTGTCTCGATTTTTTTCAATCTGTTTTAAATTTGCAACAGAGTTTTTAAGTTGAAAGGAATTTTCTACAGGTAAAATCTTATAGATAAAATCACTAGATCAAATTTTTAATTTCACATTACAAAGAACAAATTCATATAACAGACTTCAAATCTATTGAATTGAGGTTTTTATGTTTAGTGCGGTTTGTGTCAATTCTAATGCTTGGTTTTGAGTGATTGTTTTTCCTTTTTGTACATTCACCTCATTGATAAAAGAATCTAAATGATTTTTTGTAACAGCAGTATTGTTTAAGCTAAAGGAATCTATTGCATCATCAAGCTCTGAATCAAGACTTGACATCTCACCTTTGGTCAGATGCATTGTTTTTAGAACAGCAGATAGGTTTTCGATTGAAGGAAGTATGTCTAATGATGAAAGATCGGAAATATATTGATCAAAGTATGGCGGAGTTACTGCATACGGATTTGGGTCGGTCTGGTCTGTGATGTATATCCATTTTAGATATTTTGTGGCCATGTGAAGCCAAGAAGAATTATAGGTTGGCACAGTAGTAACTGCTGCTTCAAAACCTGTAGCACTTTTGGAATACTGAGGATAGAATGTTCTTGAAATCAACATGGATTCATCAGGATATCCTGCAGATTCGTATATCACAGTCTGGTCAAAAAGTGACACGTATCTTTGATCTATGAAACTTCCGGGATTTGCAACCACATGCAAGTAACCAAGAGACCTAGCATAGTTTGAAATTGTCTGATAAAACTTGAGTTGTGATGGGGAGCTTGATACCTCATCGAACATTATTCCGTCTAACATATTGGGATAGAATTTGTTGTAAGATAATACCATGTTTTCCACATCATCAATACTTGCGTTTCCGTATCCTGTTGGAACATAACCGGTAACTATGGCGCCTTCAGTTTTAAGCTGTGTAATTGCACTAGCCCAGGCAGCGGAAGGTCCCATTCCAGGTCCAGATGATGGATTTATGCTTACATCGAAAGGAACAATTGGGTACTTTTTCATTGCTGCAAGCACTTCAGGGAGCTCATTGAGGTCATATAGTGGAAAATGAACTCCTGTAACATTTCCAGCCGTTTTTGTTGTTGGATCTATGTTCTCTACCACCGAAGATTTCTGAAAGTCGGCTGTCTGAGCTAACACTATGTAAATAATAAAAATGACGGTTGCAATTAATCCACAAACTATCCCTGTGGCAAAAACTTTCATTTTTTGAATCACATTCACTACTTTTTTTCAACTTAAATAATTGTGGTAAATTTATTGCATAACCTTCTTCTAGTTTTCTAAAAACATCTTCACGGTCAAAAATGGTACGCAGGAATAGGTTTTTTCATTTTAGAGGAACAACTAAATTTATAACAACTGAGCAAGTCCTTCTTCCAAGGAGATCTTTGGTTCAAAATTCAATCCTTTTTTTGCAGCCTTTATATCATAATAAAAGTGGATTGTGTTTTTTTTAATGTCTGTTACAATTATTTTCGAATTAGATTTTATGTTGTTTTGTAGTACAACGATAACGTCTTTTACTGTTATTGGTTTACCTGATGCTATGTTATAGACAGCATGTTTTGTAGACGAAAGCAGTGCCTTGATCATCGCGTTACAGACATCACTCACGTTTATCAAATCTACTTTTTGGAATCCATTTTGATATTTGTGAAGAGAAATAGGCCAAGAATTCTTGTAATATTCGATAAACCTACCGATGGTATTTTTACTTGGATATCCTTTACCGTATGTGACTGAGACTCTCAATATTGTTGTGTAAAGATCAAAATTAGAACTATAATATGAGACAAGGTTTTCTGAGAGCAATTTTGTACAACCATAATTCGTAAATGGTATTGTTGGGAAATGTTCTTTTATAGGGAGTATTTTGGACGGAGCGTACACATTATGGCCGGAAACAAAAATAAATTTTTTAATTTTTTTTTCTTTAGCAAATTCTAACATGTTTAATGTTGTTACTACGTTCTCGTTAGTCATACTATAAAGATCTTTTTCATTTGTATCGCCTGCAAGATGTACAATGGCATCAAAATTTTCTGTTTTTATTTTTTCAGCCAGGCGGTTAGCTTGAAGATCTATAGTGTGAACTCTATAATTTAGGTCAGTGGGTTTTCTTGAGATACCTTCAACTTCATGGCCTTGTTTTAGCAAATCCTGAACCAGATTGGAACCAATAAAACCGGTCGACCCTGATACTAGAATCTTCATATTGACAAGCTACTCAATTATCGCATAACACGCACGAGTTGAAAAGTCGAATCTTTTCAATCTAAGATTGCGAAGTCCAATCTCTTCCATAACTGCAATTGTTTCCCCCGGATAGTCTTGGTGATTCACCTCATCGAAGCAAATTATCCCGCCTTTTGGTATCCTATTAACAAGTAAACGTATTGCATCCTTTGTTGGTTGATAAAGATCCATATCCAGATACAGTAAAGCTATAACAAGATAGGGGTTTTCCTTTAGAAAAATTGGAAGTGTCTTTGAAATGTCACCTTTTACCAGTTCTACTTTTTCAAGGTGGCCTAGAGTTCTATTTTGATTATAAAGTTTGATAGCTGTTTGCAAAATTGTGTAAGAATCGTGTTTTAAGCCTCCTTTTTTCATATGTACTGCCTTGCTTGTTTTGTCTTCGGGCATCAAGTCAGTAAAGCCCTCAAATGTATCAAAGCCTATCACTTTTCTGGTATGATGATATATCTCAAAGATTGAACAAAAATGAGCATACGACATCAAACCAAAACCATCTGCAACGCCACACTCTACGATAGATCCTGGCACATTTTTTATCAATTTGTAAAGCTCATATTTTTCAAGAAAATTTCTTATTTGTTGTCTCCATGTAAAGACGGGAAAGTTCCTTAGCTTTTCAATATCAGCCAGATCAACGTTACTTAGAAATTTTTGTAAATCAGTGTAAAATTGTATTTGTTCGTGGGTATTCCTACTGTATTCTATATTTCTTAGTATTTCCTTGTTTAATGAATTAACATTATTCATGATATATTTCCCCATAATCAAACAATAAAAGATGAGCAGCTTATTTTTACAGAATAATATTCTAAGAAGATATTCGATAGATTACACGTAGGACAAAAGTAGGTCAACCCAGTATTCCGGCACAGCCGTTTGTACAAGAGTACCACGCATCAAGGCTGGCTCCTACTGCTGCGGCTCTTGGTCTTCCAGTGCTTTTGTTGTCTCCCCAGTACTGAAAGATCACGTCGTGCGAGGAGATATGACAGCTGTTACAATCTTCTGGATACACATAGTATGGTATACTAGAGTTAAGACCAGTGAATGTGTATCCATTTTCATCAGCTAATCCAGTCTGAAGAACATTCCCTGAGGAATCAAGCAATGCAAATTCCATTTTTGCTCCAGGACCTGTACCTGCACTACATGTAGTAGCAAAGCAAGGATCCCAATAAGAAGCTGGAATTCTGTGTGCATATACAGTTATTCCCAAAGAGTTGGAAATTTCTGGCGTAG
>DATFDB010000203.1:0-6928 GCA_035252445.1 Nitrosotalea sp.
CTTTTTCCTTTTGTGATAATCAATCATGTTTTTCAGATTAAAATCAAAAATTGAATCTCCGTATACGCAAACAAAAGTTTCGTCAAGAAACTCTTGTGCTGTCTTTAGTTGGCCTGCAGTTGCAAGTGGCCTGTTTGCCACTGCATATTCTATCTTTACACCGAACCTGCTCCCATCCTCAAAATAATCTTCAATTGTTTTTCTCAAGTAACTTACGCACAGGACAATCGAGTCAACGCCGCTGTCCTTTATCCATTCAATCAAGTGTTCCAAAAGCGGTCTGTCTCCTAGTGGAAGCATAGCTTTTGGAAGAAAAGTAGTATAAGGTTGAAGTCTTGTACCAAGTCCGCCGGCCAAAATCACTGCCTTCATCAAATCTAGTCTAAGAATCTAGTATTTATTTTGAAGGATAAATTCTTCTACCTAATCTTGGCAAGCTTTGTCAGTACATCTTTGGGAGTTTTGCCAAAAATCAAGATCATCGGCTCCTTTCCAAGATCACCCATATGATATGTGATGTCTGGAGGGCTCTTTAGATCTGCAATAGCAGTCTTTATTCCCCACGATACTGTCTTTCCCTCTATTTTCTTCGAATCGTGAGACTCTAACATCCTGTCATAATGTGAAACACGAAATCTCTTTGAAATCGCCTTTTGTATTGTCTTTTTATCGTATCGTATGTTTATGGCAGACCTTGTGACTGGAAACTTTTTTGCGACCTCTAAAACTGCGTTTGCCACATGTCTTGAGCCTCCATACTTGAGCATACCTGCTACTGCAACTGAATCTCCTGTCTTGACTAGGCGTCCCTCAAGACCCAGTATGTCGTAAATGGATCTTGGTTTGGGCTTGGAATAGACAAAGTTTGTCTGCACTTCAGGTATGAATTCATGAATTCCCTTGATGGAGACAAATTGGCTTATTGCACTTGACAGCTCTTCTTCTATCTTGTCTGTATTTTTCTGTCTGGCAATGGCAAGACCTGTACCAACTCTTGCTGCTCCCTTGATGGATTCAAATGAAATCTCTTGGGCAAGCCTAACAGCCTCTGAAACGGTCTTTCCCTTGGCTATGCTTGCACATAGAGCGGCAGAAAATATGCATCCACCTCCGTGGCTATCTCTTGGCAGCCTTTTCTGAGAAAATACGAAAAACTTTTTGTTTTCAAGCAACAAATCCGAGACCTTGTCGTCTTGCAAATGCCCTCCTTTTATTACGACGTTTTTTGCACCCATTGAATTTATTTTTAATGCTGCTTTTTTTGCATCACTCTTAGTTCTAATCTTTATTCCAGAAATTTTTTCTGCCTCTGGAATATTTGGGGTAATGATGTATGAAATTGGAATTAGAAATTTCTTGAAATCTGAAAACGCTTTTTCTTGCAGCAGCACTCCGTCAGTAGTTGATTGAAATACAGGGTCAAGCACTATAGGTACATTGAGATTTTTTAATTCTGAATAAATCGCTCTTATGGTTTTCTTGTCATAGACCATTCCTATCTTCACTGCACTCACATTGAAATCTGAAAGAACTGTTTTTAGCTGACTCTTGATGAACTCAGGCGATACGGGCTCTGACTTGAAAAACTTCCAAGAGTTTTGACTTGTAAGCGCGGTGACTACGCTCAAGCCGTACACGCCAAGAGCAGTGAATGTCTTTATATCTCCTTGAATTCCCGCACCTGACGACGGATCAGATCCTGCAATAGTTAATACGTTCATGATGATACCATGGGAAACTCACGTTTAAATTCAATCGATTGGTAAAAAGAGTAAATTGGGAACACAAATGAGCGCAGCCCGCAGGGGCGTTGCCACAGACGAGATGAAGACAGTTGCAAAAGACGAGGATGTAACTCTTGATTGGCTCATTCCAAAAATTGCCAACGGCTCCATCATTATTCCACATAACAATGTCAGGCCACAAAAGATTCACGTAGTCGGGATTGGCAAAGGCATGAAAACAAAGGTCAATGTAAACATTGGAAACTCGACCCTAAACCAGAACTTGGATGAGGAAGTGAAAAAGGCAAAAGTTGCTGTAAAATATCATGCTGATACTATAATGGACCTGAGTGATGGTGGCGATGTGGGTATTTTCAGGAGAACTCTGCTTGATGCAGCTCCTATAACATTTGGTACGGTTCCAGTATACGAGGCTTACAACTATGGTGTTGAAAAACACAAGAACCCTCTTGATATCACTGAAGATGATTATCTCAATGCATTTGAACGCAACATAAAGGATGGCGTTGATTATACTACAATACACTCTGGCATAACAAAAGATATCGCAAAACGAATCTTGGCAGTGAAAAGGCATGGAGGTATAGTAAGCAAAGGGGGAACCATTACTGCTGCATGGATGCTAAAGTATGACAAAGAGAATCCGTACTATGAGCACTTTGACTATTTGATTGAGCTTGCAAGGCAGTATGATGTTACTTTTAGCTTGGGTGATGCATTAAGACCTGGATCCATACTTGATTCCCATGACGAACTACAAGTACAGGAGATGATAAACATCTCAAGGCTCACAAAAAGAGCCCATGAGAAAGATGTGCAGGTGATGGTGGAGGGTCCAGGGCATGTACCGCTAAACGAAGTTGCTGCAAACGTACGGCTTGCAAAATCCTTGATTGGCGATGTTCCATATTATGTACTGGGACCTCTTGTAACTGATGTTGCATCTGGCCATGATCACATTGCAAGCGCGATAGGGGCAGCAGTATCTGCAAGCGAAGGCGTAGACCTACTATGCTATCTTACACCTGCAGAACACTTGGCACTACCAAACGCTGAAGAAGTTAAGGCAGGGCTGATTGCATACAGAATTGCTGCGCATGCCGCAGATTTGGTCAAGCTAAGAGACAAGGCAATAAAATGGGACATGGAAATGACAGAAGCAAGACGAACATTGAACTGGGAAAAACAAATTGCACTGTCAATTGATCCAGAAGAGGCAGCAAGAATACATGCAAGGACAGGACAGCTAAAAGGAAATACCGTGCCATGCACGATGTGTGGCGGCGCATGTGTCTACATCATGCTTCCACAACAACGCTATACTACAACTGAAACAAAGGAAGAAGAAAAACTACAGCAGACTAGCTAGAACTTTGTCTAGGCTTGGAACTGTTTGATACTTTGAAAGATCTGAAATATTTATCCATGCATATTCCCGATTCTCCCAATTTAACGTGATCTTTGTGTCGCTAACCGAGAACAAAAAGGGGTGAATCAACCATTCGTGGTTTTCATACTGTGACTCGACGTGCATTTGGTTGCCTGACTTGAGAAGTGTTATCTTGTCTTCTGTTATGCCTACCTCTTCAAGTATCTCTCTTTTTGCTCTGTAGACTGCCTCTTCTTCTCCTTCTATGATGCCAGATATTCCAGCCCAGAGGTTTCTCATTGATTTTACCTTCTCACTTCGCTTTAGGATGAGGTATTTGTCACCATGAGTTAGAAAAGCAGTAACAATACGGGTAGAGTTCAATTATTTTTCCACAGCATTTACCATAGAGACTAGTTTTTTGTACGCGTCTTCCATGTCTACATTTTTTGCAAGTCTTTCTTTTGCACTGCTGACATACTTGAGAATCTCTTCTGTCCTGTTCTCTTGTACTAAAATGAGCATTCTTCCAATGTCTTTCCAAAATTCTTCTGCATATTTTCTTATCTCAGGATTTGAAATTATTGTCTCTATAAGCTCTGGTGCCTCTGTCATTATTCCTGCAGTGAGAAGCTTTTGAGCCTTGAACGTGGTTCCTGCCATCTTTTCAACCAGCGTAAAGTTTTCTTCCTTTGCAAGTATGTTTGCAAGAGACAGGTTCACTAGGTGCGTCATGCCAAGAATTATTGCAATCTTTTTGTCATGTTCTGCTGCATCTATTTGTACAAAACTTGCTTCAGGAAAGAGCGATTTTGCAACAGTGAGCTCTTTTTTTGCATCGCGGATTGGAATTGAAATAACATTCTGACCCTTTAGCTTTTTTGTTCCTGGGCCGAACATAGGGTGAATGCAAACTGGGTTTACTTTGTCTGGAATCTTTGATAACGCGGCAGAAGTTTTGAGTTTCAATGATGAGATGTCAATAAGATAAGAGTCTCGTTTCATCTCTTTTGCAATCAGCCTAATTGTTTCAGGTGTTCGCTTGACTGGAATGCAAAGTATAACATAATCCACAGACAGAATTGCTCCCACAAGGGACTGGGCCTTTGTAACTGACTTGTTTGATACTTCTTTTTCTGAATCAAAGCCTACTACTTCAAAACCTTTTTCAAGAAAGTACTTTGTGAACCACTTGCCCATCTGGCCCTCTGAACCAATTATTGCGATTTTTTTCTTCATCCTTCTTTCCTCATTACTTCCTCTAATATCTTCATTCCTTGGTTAAGTGTTTCTTCTGGCTGGCAGGCTGAAATTCTTACAAATCCTTGATAATTGCCAAAACCTTCGCCTGGAGCTATGGCAACTCCATGATCTAAAAGCTTTTTTGTGAACTCGACCGAGTCAAAATGGAGGCTTTTTACTTTTGCAAAGACGTACATTGCGCCGTCCGGCTCTACAAATTCCAAATCCATCTCCTTTGCCCTTCTTACCACAGATTCTAGTCTGGACTTGATGGTTTTAGTATTATCGGTTGTATCTGCTTCCAGTGCCTTCATGGCAACATACTGGATTGGCTCTGACACATTTGTCATGCTCAGGGCTTGGAGTTTTGACATCCTGTCTATTGTATCAGGGCTTGAGATAGCGTATCCTATCCTAAATCCAGTCATAGCATGAGACTTGGAAAACGACTGGGTTACAATCGATTTGTCATATTCGTAGGAAAGAACGCTCTTCCATTCCTTGAATGCATATGATGAATAGATCTCATCGCTTAGTACATGGAGATTATTTTTCATTGAGATGCTCATTATCTGGTCTAGGAGTTTTTTTGGTAGTATCTTTCCGGTAGGATTGTTTGGATAGTTTAACACTATCATCTTTGTGTTTTGGTTTATCGAGTTTTCAATGTCTTCCATATTGGGCTCCCACTTGTTTTCTAAACTAGTGTGAACAGTCCTTACTTTGATTCCGGAGTTGAGCGCATTGTCTCTGTATGCTGGCCATGCAGGTTCGATTACAATGATCTCATTTCCTGGGTTTAGAAGGGTAGAGATTGCAAGAAAGACTGAAAATCTTGCACCTGGAGAAACTAGGATGTTTTGTGGATTTATTTTTGCACCAAACGTTTTGGTAACATAATCTGCAAGTGATTGGCGGAACGCTGTCATTCCTTTCGAGTCGCCATACTTTGTGTAACCCATGTCGTACACCTCTGCAAGAGCATTCTTGACTGTCTTTGGAGGGAAAAAGTCTGGCTCACCTACTTCCATGTGAATTATTTTTTTTCCTTGTCTTTCCAGTTCTTTTGCTTTTAAAAATACTGAAAGATGTGTCTGCTTGTTTGTTGACTGGACCTTGACTGATTCGTTTAGAAGAAAGTTCAGTGCTGTAAGTCCTGTCTTTTCATCAAGGCCAATCTCTTTGCATAGTGACATGACCTTGGTGCGAAGTTGATTCTCCCTTTCTTCGTTTGTTACTCCAAGCCCTAGGTTGTTTTTTAGCTGGCCTATCTTTTTTGCAGTATCGTTTCTCTCTTTTAATAATTTTAGTATCTCAAATGTTATCCTGTCTATGTTATCACGAAGATTGTCGATATCTGACATTTCTTATCGAATCACTGGCGGAATGAGACCTGCCCTTAATGCATGATCAGCAAGAACTACTGAGACTAGCGAGTCTACTACCGGAGGAGCCCTTGGGACAACACATGGGTCATGTCTTCCCTGAACTATCAAAGATACAGGCTTTTTTGTCTTGACGTCTACCGTATGCTGCTTTTTTGCAATTGATGACGCGGGTTTGAATGCAACACGCAGCACCAAAGGCATACCTGTTGATATTCCACCGAGTATCCCTCCTGAATTGTTTGTCTTGGTCGCAACTTTTCCGTTTTTCATTATGAACTCATCGTTGTTTTCTGATCCGTGTAATGTGGAACCGTAAAAGCCAGAACCAAATTCTACGCCTTTAACTGCTGGAATCGAGAACAGTGCCTTACTGAGGTCTGACTCTAAAGAGCCAAAGATTGGCTCGCCTAGGCCAACTGGAATGTTGTTAGTGATTGATTCTACAACTCCTCCTACCGAGTCGCCGCTCCTTCTTGCGGCAAGTATTGCGGCACGCATTTTTTCTGCGGTTCTTGTATCAGGACACCTCACTTCGTTTTTGTAAATGGAATTTTTCATGCTTGGCGCTGCCTGGCTATTCATCTTCACCTTGCCCACCTGGCAGGTGTAAGAGAAAGTGTCAACCTTGAGTGTCTGTGCAAGCAATTTTCTTGCTATTGCACCTGCCATGACAAATGTTGCAGTAAGTCTGCCGGAAAATCTTCCCCCTCCTCTGTAATCGTTGAATCCGTTGTACTTTACATATGCTGGATAATCTGAATGGCCAGGCCTTGGCTTTAATGATAAATTTTCATAATCACGAGAGCGCTGGTCTTGATTCCAAATTATCATTGCAATTGGAGCTCCGGTGGTATACCCTCGAAATACGCCGGAAAGAATCTCTACCTTGTCCTCTTCTTTTCTCTGCGTTGTTATGATGGACTGACCAGGCTTGCGCAAGTCAAGCATTTTTTGAATGTCCTTTTCTTCTAGCTCAAGCCCTGCTGGACAACCGTCAACGACAGCTCCTATGCATCTTCCATGGCTTTCGCCAAAACTGGTAAACACATAGCGCCGTCCGATAGAACTTGAAGACATGATGAAATTTTCATTTAGATGCTTATAATCCTTCTAGGGGTTGAAATGAGCTTTTGACAAAAAATGTGGCAAGATGCAAAATTAGATAATTGGCAACTGCATGAAAA
>DATFDB010000204.1:0-5761 GCA_035252445.1 Nitrosotalea sp.
TCTGGATGAGACCAATGACTTACACACCTGGACAACCAGTTCCTCTCCACAAGAATGGTATCTTCGTAAAAGGCTGGGCAGAAGACGCCGCACTTTAAACGAAGACGTTCTACCATTTTTTCTTATTTTTTATTTCATTAAGTAATCTAAATTGATTTTCAAAACATAAATTTTAGTTCTATGATTTTTAGCAATAAAATTTCTTTTCTAAAATTACTCTTTGACTGAAAGTAAATTTTTAAATTATCTTTTCGCTCTTCCAGTAGATGTTTTAAAATTAAAGAACTTGATCTTCGTCTTGGTAGATTTAGAATGATACTTTAGAAAGTCGTCATTTACAGCATGGATTGTCTTGAATTTGTTCTGCTTTAGAAATATGTTCCATGTGGTAACAAACTCGGTAAAGTCATCTTGGTCACGTTGAGAATCTGACATTACATAATGGGCTGCAGGATAAACATCCGAGAGTTCAAGTGGTATTATTCCAAGATATGGATTATACTGGCAAAATTGGGTATCATTAAAGATTTTTGCAAACTTCTTTTTTAATTTGTTATATTCTGTAGATAAGTAAAATGGCTTCATGGCTCCGTCCGGAACAACTACTAAGTTTTTCTTAGGTGTCTTGAACTTGCGTACCATGTTATGAAATCTAACCACTTCCGGCCTGAACTGGTCGTCTTTTGAGAACAAAAAGATTGCATTTTCCTTGAATCTAGGAGTACCTTGGGAAAGAAATGATGTATTTGAAGTGAAAACTGATGTAGCTTCGAATAGCTTTGGATGAGCTCGTGCCTTCTTTAGAGCATACTCCCATAAACGCCCCTCATGAATAGCCTGTTTTACCCTATCTACCTCTGCCTTTATTGAGTAGAGATTGTGAAGAGCCAAGTTGTTTATCTTGTCATCCTTTGAAAGAGAGATGATTTCTTTTGGTTTGAATTTGGTGCACACCTCACATGGGCAAGAAAAATATGATATCTCGTCAAGATGTGTTGTACCGTCTTCTGTAATGTACCGGTCATGCTTTGCATACAGCATGTATGATGCAGAATCAAACGTATCACAGCCAAGTGCAACAGCGAGAGGAATTGTAAGGGGATGGCCTGCTCCGAAGAGATGTAGCGGGATTGAATCTGGCATCTCTTTTTTTGCACTAATTATCATCTGTGCCAAAAGTTTGTACTCGTACGATTCCATAAACTCAACTGGGCTACCTAACGCCAACATTTGAAAGCCATATTTTACAAGAGCTCTAGTTGATTCCTTAACAAGATCAGAATATTCGCTTCCTTGAATTGGACCAATCCATATCTGACCATTGTTATCTCTTGTATCAAGGGTCTCTTTTGAAACCTTGAGTGTATGGTTAACATACTCTATTGCTTTTTTCTTTGGAAGGCCAAAACCTGTTGGCTTGTCAAGAGGAATTGCAAAATCTGTTGCAATTTTTTTTTCAAACTCTGCCATTGCTTTATAGTCTGTATCAATATCGCCGTACTCGAGAACTTGATATCCACCTGAATCAGTCATCACTGCACCGTCATAATTGATTATTTTATGGATTCCATTTTTTGTTACTTCATCGTCATATTGTTTTAGTGTAATGTAGGCATTTGTTATGACAAGATCAAAACCCATCTCTTTAATTTTTTTGGCGGAAATTGATTGCTTGACAGGATGTATTACTGGTACATATGCAGGAGTCTCAACCTTGCCGTGATTTGTATGAAGTATTCCAATTCTTCCTGCAAGGTCTGATTTTTTTATCTCAAACATTTTCACATTTTCGTTTTATGTAACGTAATTTGAACCTAGTATGGGAAAAATCGCTTGAGGTCTCCTTTTTCTGAGACTATCTTCAGCCAATCAACATCATCTTCTCTTGTTTTGCCTCTTGCAAAAAGCAATTCAATTCTCTTCACTGTTTCTCTTATGGATCTATTTGTAGTGTCAAACTGTAATGTCTTTTTTCTTCCGATATTTTTTATGGTATCATAATATGTGATTCCTAAAATCTCAGAACCAAGATTCTCTATTGATTTTTTCTTAGAATATCCCCTTTTCTTATATGATCTTTCTAGACTGTAGGGATTCCGTCTCAATACTATGGCAAACTCCACCTTGCTCCTTGAGGATACGTATGGGGCCAGATGACCTACAAGAAGCACATTCTTCAAAGTCCTTTTTTCAAGGATCTTCTTTATTTTCTTAACGTCTACATCCAGCGCATCGGCATTTTTTTTGACTATTCCTTCATCTATTGCAATCTTGTTTATGTCGACCAAGTCAAGATTGAGTTTTTTTGCAAGTATTCTTGCTACTGTATGTTTTCCAGTTCCTGGATTACCGGTTATTATCTTCAATAAATGAAATGAAATTGAAATTTAATTAAACACTTCTGATGCTGTTTCTTCTAGTTTTCTTTATTATTTCCTCATCAATACTAATAAGAGCAATTCTTAGACTGAAATCATATGCAGATAGGACTATTGGGCAAAACAAACGTAGGTAAATCGACATTCTTTTCAGCTGCAACCCAGACAACAGCCCAGATTGGCAACTATCCGTTTACTACAATTGAACCAAATGTTGGCATTGCCTATGTTAAATCAGACTGTGCATGCAAACATTTTGGCATAAACCACATACATCAATTCTGTATAAAGGGGACTAGATACATTCCAGTTAAACTAATAGATGTTGCAGGCCTTGTACCTGGGGCTCATGAAGGAAAGGGACTGGGAAACAAGTTTCTTGATGATGCCAGGCAAGCTGAAGTGCTAATTCATGTCGTAGATGCATCTGGATCAACTGATATTCAAGGTCAACCAGTTCCCCCTGGCACCCACAAACCTCTTGAGGATGTAAAGTTTGTAGAAGAAGAGTTTGATCAATGGATGAAGCAAATACTCCAGAGAGAATGGCCAAAGCTTACAAGAGAACTCGAAAGCAAGAGCGGCAAGATTATCCAATCAATCACTCAAAGATTTAGTGGTCTTGGAATATCTGAATATGACATTGAAGTAGTATTACACCATTTGAATTTACAAACGAAAAAACCGCTGGAATGGAACGAAGATGATATTCTTTCATTTGTTAAGGAATTAAGAAAGAGAACAAAACCAATCCTAATTGCCGCAAACAAGGCAGATCTATGCCATGATCTTGGAGTTTTGGACGAACTAAAAAAAATACACAGTACAGTGGCGTGTAGTGCAGAGACCGAACTTTTGCTAAGAAAGGCTACAAAGGCAGGACTCATAGAATATCTTCCAGGAGAAAAAACTTTCAAGATCAAAGATGGAGTTAGCCTCAACTTGCAGCAACAAAAAGCACTAGACCTTGCCCAAAAGGTGATGGAAAAGACTAACGGGACAGGAATCCAAGAGAGTTTAGATTTTGCATGTTTTGATCTATTGAAGCTAATTGTGGTCTTTCCAGTAGAAGACGAATCAAAACTATCAAACAAGAATGGTGAGGTATTGCCAGATGCAAGGCTGCTTCCAGCAGGTTCTACCGCAAGAGACTTGGCAAGAACGGTTCATGAGGATCTTGCAAAAGGATTCCTATATGCAGTAGATGCTAAGACAAAACAGAGAGTTGGTGCAGAGCATCAATTAAAAAATGGCGATGTATTGAAGATAATGTCGACTCTGAGTAGGGGATAGAATGCTTTGTCTTGGAATAGAAAGCACTGCTCACACATTTTCGTGTGCCGTTATTGAGAAAAAAGGAAAAAGCGGCAAAATTCTCTCTGATATCAGAAAGATCTATCGACCTCCTGAAGGAGAGGGAATACATCCGCGAGAAGCATCAAGACACCATGCTGAACATTCTCCACAAGTGCTCTCAGAATGCCTTGAAAAGGCCAGTGTAAAAATTGCCGACCTTGATATGGTTTCATATGCTGCAGGTCCAGGTCTTGGACCATGTCTTAGAATCGGAGCAGTTGTAGCAAGATCTCTTGCATCATATTATGATATACCTGTTTATCCCGTAAACCATGCGTTGGGGCACATTGAGCTTGGCAAAATGCTAACTGGAGCAAGAGATCCACTCGTCTTACTTGTATCGGGAGGTCATACAATGATTCTTGCGTTTCTAGGTAAAAAATGGCGAGTGTTTGGCGAAACACTTGATATTACATTAGGACAACTATTGGATCAGATTGGAAGACATGCTGGTTTTGCATCGCCTTGTGGTCAAAAGATAGAAGAGCTTGCATCAAAATCGTCAAGTTACGAGCCTCTGCCATACGTTGTAAAAGGAAATGATGTTTCCTTTTCAGGACTTTTTTCTGCAACAAAACAAATAATGTCAAAGGGACTGGAGACTGCATGTTTTTCGCTACAGGAGACAGCATTTTCAATGGTTGGTGAAGCAGTAGAAAGAGCGCTTTCCTTTACAGGTAAGAAAGAATTTCTAATTGTTGGCGGAGTGGCTGCAAATAAAAGACTATCTGAGATTCTTCAAAGTATATGCAAAAGGCATAGTTGCAAGTTCTATGTCTCCCCAAAAGAGTATGCGGGGGATTGTGGTTCACAGATTTCATGGGTTGGGCTACTAGAGTCTTCAAAAAAGGATGGAGCTAAGCTAGAAAATACGTTTGTAAGACAATCGTGGAGAATAGATTCTGTAGAAATTCCTTACTGATCCTTGTAATTTGACATGGCGTCATGTACCGCCTTTTCCCATTTTCCGTTACTAAAGACACCAAATTTGAAAGTCTTCTCACCTTCATCAGTTTTTATCGTTATTCGAAGTTTTTTGATAAATCTACCTTCTTTAGATGCGTCAACTATCTGGTTGAGTCTTGCTTCCATCACAGTATCACCAAACTTTTTAGAAAAATCTGCAATTCTTCCTTCTGTCTTGTCAAAGGCAATTCTCATGTTTGTTAGAGTAAGAATTCCAGGACCTATTTTATCCTCAGAACAGTCTTCCTGCATAATCTTTTTTTCGTTTGGTAGTAGCATTGGGTTTTGTCTCTCACCCTACGTTATAATTGTAACTTAAATTATGAGTGGGAATATCTGCAGTATTGTTGAGACTCGTAAAGAAAGGAGCAGAGGCTGATATCTATTTAGCAACATGGAGTAAGAAAAAATCTATTCTGAAAATTAGAAAAAGAAAGGAATATCGTAATGAAATACTTGACAATAGAATTCGTACATTGCGGACTGTCAGAGAGGCAAAGATGATCTCAGAGGTAAAACAGTTTGGGGTTAGCACACCTGTCGTTTATTTTGTAGATCCAAAAAAATTTGAAATTTATTTACAATTCATCAAAGGAAAGCTTGTACGAGATCTCTCAAACAAATCAATAATAAAAACATGCGAAAAAATTGGAAGAATAGTTGCTGCTTTACATAAGAACGGCGTAATGCATGGAGATCTTACTACATCTAATTTTATACTTTCACATAACAAGTTAGTGGTTCTGGATTTTGGACTATCTCAAAGAACTGAAAGAGTAGAAGACCATGCAATTGATCTTAGGTTATTTAAGGAGGTGTTAAACAGTGCCCATGTTGAGATAGTAGAGCCTTCGTGGGAATCATTTTTGAGAGGTTATGGTAAAACTATAGGAAGCCAAAGAAAAGAACAAGTTGTCATGCAAGTGTCAGTTATAGAAAAAAGGGGTAGATATGCAAATGTTGTCTAGTCTTTATTTTGCCTCATCAAACCAAGACAAGTTTGATGAGGCAAAGTCAATTCTGTCGGAATTTGGCATACCTGTCAAGTTTTTCAAATGTAG
>DATFDB010000205.1:0-2617 GCA_035252445.1 Nitrosotalea sp.
CTATGATTTAACTTATTCGTCAAATTTGTTGTGAGAGATCATTTTCGACCAAATAGATATAAGGGAATTCAAGTGGTTAGATTACGAAATGGGTGCAAGGAAAATAGCATATGTTGTTTTCGTACTTCCCGTAGTAATTTCAATAATTCTGGGAGGATATGTTTTATCAAATGTACTTGCACAACCTGACAGGCACTTGAACATGTGGCAGTTTAACTATACGTCTCAACCTACTCAGGTGGGCAGCAGTGACATCAGAATAGCGAATCTTAACAGCTCCTATCCTGTGGGAATTCCGTTGAACTTTGTTGTCAAAGTAAACAATACCGCCTTTAATTGTGGAGATTTGTACATGACAGTTTACAACACTGATACATCGCCAAAGCAAGCAGTATCTCAAAATGCGTACTTTTCACAATGCTTTGCAGCTAACGGCTCCACACTTCCAATCGGAGAAGCATTTTCTCCAGTCATAAATAGCACTGGAAACTATCAACTTGTGGCAGAGATGCAAGACAAGTCATACCAGAATAGCATAAACGTCACTGCCGCGTTTAGCGTTAGATAAATAATATGTTATTATATTGCAATCAACAAAGTATTCTTGAGGAATAGCATTATTGTTATTAAGATATAGTCATGGCTAAAAAAACAGAAAAATCAACCAAATCTGAAGAGAAAAAATCATCCAAGAAAGCAGTAGAAGAAAAGAAACCTGCCAAGAAAATCGAAGAGAAAAAATCATCCAAGAAAACAGTAGGAGAAAAGAAGACTGGAAAAGTAGACAAAAAGAAGATTGCAGAATCAAAGAAAAAGCAAGCAGAAGACACTGACGAAGAACTTGAAGAACTTGACGAGAAAGAGATTGAAAATTTCGAAATAGAAGGCCTAGATATGGAAAAACTCAAGACTACTGTACTTGACCTTGTTACAAAACGCGGCGATGACGGAATGTTTCAAAGCGACCTGTGGAAGAAGCTCAAGCTATCAAGCAGGGATGGCTCAAGGCTTGCCCTAAAATTTGAAAGACAACACCTCATCAAAAGAGAAAAGATTCTGCAAGATGGCAGATGGACATACAAACTTAAGATTGCTCATGTGCCAGTAAGCACGCTATCAATTGAATCTGCACCATGCCTTATTTGCCCTGTTGAACAAAAATGTACATTAGAAGGTGAAGTGAGCCCAAGAACTTGTCCGTTAATTGAACAATGGGTCATAACTGAATTTGCAACCAAAAAGACAGGCAAGAAATGAAACTATTAGATGCAAGGCGAGATCTGTACAGAAGACTGGCCCATCAAGAGGGGTATAGGAGCAGGGCTGCATACAAACTCAAAGAACTCAATCAATCTTACAGAATTATTGGCCCGGGATTTTATGTTCTAGATCTTGGATGCTCTCCTGGTGGGTGGACCCAAGTTGCCCTTGAACTGTCTGGCAACAGGGGAAAAGTAATGGGAATAGACAAGTCATTTGTTGAAGAGATCCCAAATGTGAACATAATACGTGGCGACATTGAAGACGAATCTATCGTAGAATCCATCTTTGATTATTTTGGCACTAAAGTAAATGCTGTGATATGTGACCTGTCTCCGCAGGTAACTGGCACATGGTCAGTAGATCATGGCAGACAAATATCGCTAAACTATGCGGCAAGCAAAATAATGGACCATGTTCTTGCACGAAAAGGAAATGCGTTGTTTAAGGTCTTTGACGGGGAATACTCTAATGAGTTTAGGGACTATCTGAAGAAGAAATTCGTTAAGGTACAGCTGAAAAAACCAAAGGCTAGCAGAAAAACAAGCAGTGAGTTGTACCACATCTGCTTGGGATACCTTGGAAATTAAACAATAGATAGAATCTCGTTTATTGGAGCATCTGTCTTAAAGGCTGCAGGGTTGAGGCTTGTTGAAGTTGCTTTAAACCCCGCACTTTGAATTTTCTCTATTGTTTTTGCAAGTGATATTGGTGCAGTATGCTTCATGTGAGCTATTTCATCAATTGTAAAATATGTCGGAGGCATGTCTGACTCTTCCTTGCATCTTTCCAGAATCTTTTTGCATGACTTGTCTACCTGAAGCTGTCCTTCTTTTGAGATCATCTCATCTACAAAATCCTTGTCGTAAAGGCTGCCTATCCAAAGCGGGCCTGCAAGCTCGGCCTTTGATTTACATATATCGCACTCGTACTTGGCTTCTTTAACGACATGCCTGTTGCCGCAATTTTTGCAGTTCAATATGTATCCCATGTCTTCTTCGTCGTTTGTTCTAACAAGAACTTTGACGTATGTCTTGTAGTAATGCATGTTATTTTGCACAAATAATGGTACTATCTTTACATCCAGTCTTCCTGCAACTAGGTTTGTACAACCCAGAATCAACCTTAGTGCGATCTCATCGCCATATTCGGCCCTGACTGGAACTCCATAATATTTTCGCTTACATGCAGTAGGAAACAATCCATGTAAGACAGTAAGGTCTGTGGCTGTAGTAGAAAGCATGCCTCCATGAAATGTAGCCCGGATGGCACAATCAAGATACCTCGATGGTGAGCCAAAGGGATCAACATCGACTACTGCCCCTCTCTGATCTCTTTTAGAATGTAAGCTGAGAAA
>DATFDB010000206.1:0-5850 GCA_035252445.1 Nitrosotalea sp.
TATAGATGCAATGGCAAGCAATACAAGCGCGCCAACAAAAAGACCCGTGTTTGTCTTTGTCATGATGTAATTGTGTCATGATTTCATTTAAAAAATCAGGTTACACTGCAACATGATGTGTTGCACTAAAAGCAAGAAACAGACTTTTGCCTTATATGTAAAGGCGGGCTCGGAGGGCTTCGATCCCTCGGCCTGTAACTTAGGAGGCTACCGCGCTATCCATGTTTCGCGTCATTAAAGACTCTGCGCCACGAGCCCACTACGCAAATCAAACTTGGTAACAATTTAAGCGTAATCGAGATTTGAAATTATCATCTCTCGAATTTGCTGCCAGTTTGGATCACTGACATTGTTCCACTTTTCATAGTATACGACATCTTTGAGGGCAAGTCTGTCAAGCCAGCCTGCCTTTTCGAGATCCGGCTTTTCAGCAAAGCCTGTAACGTGTCCAAGACACAGGTATGCAACAGGAATGACATGTTCGGGAATATCGAGAATTTTTTTGAGATCATCGTTTGAAAGTATGCTGACCCAGCCTACCCCTATGTTTTCGGCCCTTGCTGCAAGCCAGAGGTTTTGTATGGCACAACAGACGCTGTAAATTCCGGTCTCAGGTATGCTGGACCTCCCTATGACAAAAGGCCCGAACTTGGAAGGGTCATAAGTGACACAGACATTTAATGCAGAATCCGATATTCCTTCAAGCCTCAATGAAAGATATTTTGATCTCTTGGGATCTTCTATTAGATTAGACGAGCGAATTCTTTCTTTGTCAAAAGAATCTTTTACCTTTCTTCTTGATTCTTTGTCCTTGATTAGAATAAAGTTCCATGGCTGTGAGAAGCCCACTGAAGGTGCATGATGAGCTGCATTGAGTATTCTTGACAAGGCCTTTTCATCTATTGACTCAGAAGTAAAATGAGACCTTACATCTCGTCTTGAAAAGACTGCTTTGTAAAAGCCATCTTTTTCTTCTGGTGAAAAATCACCATTCATACGGTATCCATCAAGAGCGTTCGCATATTACTCTTGTTTTTTAAAACGTTAATAACATGCAAAATGGGGTCGTATTTCATTGGGCCGATGGTCTAGCCTGGTAGGATACCCCCCTGACACGGGGGTGGTCGAGAGTTCAAATCTCTCCCGGCCCATCTACTCTGTCTTTGCCTCAGGAAAACTTGTCTGCGCAGGCACAAGAAAAGAGTCGGAGGTGTACAGAGCTGTTCATAATCTCAGTATCATGCTGCAAGAAAAGAATCTGATGAGATTTTGACTCTCAAGATTTGTTAATTTTTACTGCTTATGACCTACTATGATCGACGTTGGATATTGGAAATAGATTTTGTTGTTTTTAATGTAGCTATTGACTCCAAGATTATTTAATTTCACATCCTCTTCAAACATATCTCTTATTTTTACTTCATCGCCAAGGTTCGGAAAAGATGCCTTTAGTTGTCCGTCCAAGTCCATTTCTAGTCCATAGGATTCAGTCTTTTGTATTGCAATATTCAAATGATTAAACATGTATTCAAATTCACTGATTGTGAACGCTTTCACATGGGAAGAGTCACGTAGTTTTTCCATCTTGTTGTATCTATCTACTCTGTCTTTTTCTGGAGTGACATCAATTACAACAATTCTTCCGCCTAGTTTACAGACTCTTTTCATCTCAGATAGTACAGATATTGGATCCATTATGTGATGAAAACTATATCGCGTAACAACTAGAGAAAAGGAATCATCCTCAAATGGCAATGACGTGACATCGCCAATCTTCCATGTCATGTTCCCTAGTTTCTTGCTATTTTGGAGCAATTTTGCCTGCTCTATCATGGCTGGCGTGATATCGATTCCTGTCACATGATTTGCGATGCCAGCAAAAGCACATGAAACCAGGCCAGGCCCACAAGCAACATCAAGTACTGTATCATCCTTTGTAACGCCAGTCACTTCAAACATCAACCTGAAAGCCCCTTGATGGGAATGTTCCATTTTTTTTGTAAATGGTACGGCCTGTTTTGTGAACTGTGATATTATGTTTTTGTTATGTTCCTGAATTTTGATATCTGGCAAGAGTTGGTATTTCATGATATACATATTTAATTTTATTTGTAAAATTACATACCATCATGCGAGCCTTACAGGACCCTTCCACACTAAACTGAATCTGTTGAGACTCGATAGTAATATGTAAACTAAAAATAAAAAAGGAAAGGAATTGCTTCCTATTTGCTTGGTGCAGTACCAATGACAACTGAACCTTCTGCTGGATTCATGGCTTGATATGACATGTCGCCCATTGGTCCTCCCATGGTTCGAAACATCATGACTTTTCCTGACATGCCAGAAAATCCATCTGGTGCCTCGGTGTTTGAAAGCACTTTACCGTTTCCTGCATCCACTATGACAAGATGTGTCTTGTCTGAGCTGTCAAGGACCTGAAAGTTGTACACATAGTATCCCTGATACGGCCCAAGCTGGCCTCCTGTCACGGATCCGCCAGTTACGGCAGACTGGGCAGTGTTTGCAGCATCGACAAATTTTGTCTTGACGCTCTGCATCAGAAGCTGGTTTATGTTGATGCTTCCTTGAATTGTAGGTATGTTGACCATGGATTTGCCAAAAATGGCTCCGGTACTGTTGGATGGGGTGGTGTCAGCGTATACAGATACCGTAGTTCCAATGGTGGCAACTATTGCCATACCTAGGACAATTCCAAGCAGTCTATTTTTGCTTGAAATGATTTTGTTCATCATTTGCAACGGCAATAATTCCACTTAATCTATAAAATTTTGTTCAACCTTGTTAGTTCATAATATTAGGTAACATAGTTACCGAGACACATAATTAGTTGAAATCTAATTTTTCGTTATGCATCTCATACTAGGTTCATACTTCATTTGTAATTGTGTAATACAAGATGTAGTACTGGTTTGATGGGGAAATTATTTGTCACATGAGTACAGAGATAGAATCTACATAAGAAAAGATATTTTGCTTGCTCTAACCGAAGTCGGAGAACTAAATCAGACATCCCTTCTCTCACGCTGTGGTCTGAATATCGTTGCTCACAAGGATATATTGGAAGATCTGGAAAGAAAAGGTTTCATAAACAGAACCGAAGAGCCATGGGGCAGCAAGAAGATAGTAAAGTACAACATCACAGACAAGGGAATTCATGTTTTAAAAAATGTCTTGGATCCATACGAGGAACTTTTTCCAAGAAAAAAAAGGGAGTAACTCGGTAACTATGTTACAGAAGCATTTTAAGATAAACAAATGGAGTGCATTGTGCAGTGTCAGAACCTGATAATAAACCACCATCAAAAGAGAGTGAACGCGAGAGTGTCTTCAAGGTCTTGGACGAGCTTGTCTCGCATATGTTCACATTTAGAAACGTTGCCATGTTGCTTATCATTTCAGCATTTGTATTGGTCCCAATCTCTCTTGTCATTGCAGTTTTGTTGCTATCAGGTCCAGCATTAGTTACAGGACCTGAGGTCCATTTTATAGGAGCCCGAATGCTTAACGGAACTCCTGGTATGATGAATGGCGCATTTGTTAACACTCCTTCTGGTGGCATGAGTGTTGGAGTTGTAAACGGAAACATGGGAGCAATTGGTATGGAAAGACTCAACGCAAGTTACGAGCCAGGTGCGGTTATGATTCAGAAAGGTCCTAACATGACTGGAGGCGAGATTATCACGATACACAAAGGTCCTCCTGATATGATGTACTATGCCCCGATGGGTCCACCCAAGTTCATGGTTTCAGGCGGTCCATTCCCCCATCAGATCTTGGATATAAGCACAATAATCATTGTGTTCATAGTCATCTCCATAGTGTTGTCGTCGATATACCTATTCATCGGAATCAAGGAATACAGCTTTTTCTCAAGATGGAACAAAAAATTCAGTAGATACATGTCGTTAAGGGAAAAAGCTGAGAAGGAGCTTGGCGAGGACAAAACCAACTCTGAAGTTTGAGTCTATCTCTCCCGGCCATTTCTTTTTATTTTCATGTGTGTGATGTAATATATGGTAAAATTTACTCCAAAAGAGATCAAGTTTCTAAAGGAAAATGAAGGATGTAGAGTTGCAACTAGTTCTGATAACGTTCCGCATATAGCTCCTGTAACATATTATTTTGAAGACGGTTGTTTTTATTTCGCAACTGATTATGATACAAAAAAGTATTCGAATCTGAAAAAGAACAAAAAGATTGCAATATCTGTCGACATTTACAATCCTGGAAAACACAAAGGAGTAGTATCTCAAGGCACTGCAACTTTTATTGAAAAAGGAGCTGAGTTCAAGCGTCTATATGATATATTTTACAAAAACTATGCATGGGTAAGGGCAATGCCATGGAAGGAAGGCGAAGCTCCGTTTGTGAAAATTATCCCTAAAAAGAAAACAAGTTGGGGAATTGGTTAGCCTAAAGTTGTGTCAAAATCTTTGTCAATGCTGGTAAGGGTTGATTCTATTGTGACCTGACCTTTTGCTTCATACTTGATTGAATCTCCTTTCAATATTGAATTGTAGATGTTAGATATGTCTGGTGAATCTACGAGATTAAACTTGACTGGCACTGTCATGTTGCTAGCAGGAAACAGAGATGGTCTTCCTGCCTCTGGTATGTCTTCTACGCTGTAATGGCCTTGACCTATGTCTTGGCCATTTGCGTATAATTCGTAATTGATTGTTGAAATGGTAGAAGTGACAGTTGTTGGGTTGTTAAGAACATAATCAATTTCAAGGTCCGCTCTATTATTGATCTTATCTACATCTGTTACCTTAACTGTCTGAATATCAATAGTCACTTGCTGCAGTTGTGGTTGATACGAGTTTGCATATAGATAGAAGAAAAGCATGAGTCCACCTAAACCGGCAAAAGCTGCAATCAGTACTGCCTTTTCTTTGGTGACCAATCTAAAAGCTAACGGGTTTTATTGATTTAAAAAACCTTCTTAGCTAAATTATTGTTTGATCGTAATAATAGATATTATGAGTCAACAGGGTATAGAGGCATGCCGATTTCTGATGCTTTAATCATGTGGGCACATCTAGTTGCTGCCTCAATATGGGTTGGAGGATCAATTTTCATAGGAATAGTTCTTGCTCCTCTTCTCAAAACAATGTCTGATTCCATAGAGGGAAGACTGGCAATTATGATTCGTGTGGGTAGGAAATTCAACAAACTTGCTATTCCTTCTCTGATAATACTCATCGTAACTGGAATATACAATTCTAGCAACCTTCTGAGCAAGCCAACTTTGATACTTTCAACAACTTATGGGCAAATTCTTGTGATCAAGGTCATTCTTGTAATAATTTTACTCATAACATTTGCCATACATGTAAGACTCATTCGAACTGAAATAGAAAAGAAAATCGAGTCAAGACAAATCTCAGAGGAACTTTTGCAAAAAATGCGCTCAAAAATTATTGCTCTAGGAAGAATCACCGTCATAGTTTCTGTTGCAATACTTCTAATGGCAGCATTATTACACTCTGGAGTCTGAGTTTCCAACTATTCGTACCTCAAAACCGTCATCCACCTTACCTATTCCATACCTACAATCAGTTATCTTTGATGCAACAAAGAGATTTGTTTCCAAGTGTTTTGAAATTTGGTTTACTCGAAAGACTGAAGTTTCAGGAATTAATGAGAGCGGAACGACTAGCATGTCTGAAAGAAAAATGTCCACACCTAGATTTGATTCCAAAAACTTGGTTGCAACTGATCTTCCCATCCCTGACATGCTTTTTTGATAAATAATATCAGATCCAATTACCGATGTATCATCATGTGAAAATATTAGAATTGAACACCCCTTATCTAAAGCAG
>DATFDB010000207.1:0-5726 GCA_035252445.1 Nitrosotalea sp.
AGTCCTATTTTTGCACCCATAATAGGAATCCAAACTATAGGATTTTTCTATATTGCATATCTTAGCATATCTCATTCAACATTTAAAAAAGGCAAATCAAGAAATATGCCCGTCGCATCAGGTAATCAAAGAATGGCAAACACATACTACAAGATCGCAATGGGTGGAATTATGGGGCTAATCGTATTAGGAGTAGTTATGGCTTTTGAAGAATATAGCACTACAATATATCCACTTGATCAAGCACGAGGACTTTTGTTACGAATCCAGGCCACATCTGATCCTCAAGATATTCATAATGATTTGAAAGCCGTAAAAGCACTGCTTCCACCGTCAGGAAATCCTGTATGGATATTCCCGACTGATGACACTGATTTTGGATTGATGCAAAATGACCTGACAACTATGCTTGCAACTATCGATAAGGTTGCAACCACATCTCCTGACAGTGCAGCATTTCATACTGGCATGCTAAATGTTCACTATCAAGCAAGCACTATTGTGTTTAACTTGCTTGATGCCACGCCATACATGTATGTGAGCATATCAAACATGCTGTTTGGTTGTATATGGGTCGGTGTAATAATTGGAATCTTTGCAATGTTAAAGAGGAAAAGAGAACGCCTGCGAGCTTACGAGATGGAAGATAACTAAGAAATATTTAGTTCGTGTCTTACTTCGTCTACTGCTCTTATTCCAAATAGATCACGAATTTGTTCCATCCTAAGTGATTCTTTGACTAAATCAGCACCAAGTTCGCTTATCAACATTCTAAACACATCAGTGAATCTAATTTCCCATCTGTCTGCACAATCTAATATCTTTGATACACTCCATTGTTTTACCTCAAGAGGTAGAGGCATTTTTGTTTCTGCTTCAATAGAAAGCCTATCAAACAGATTCACCATATCTACAGCCTGTGATACCATTTTCTGAATGTCGTCTAGTGTACCATACTTTGATTCTGATCTCATGCGTATGTTGGACTGGAATTCTGAGAGGCGAAGTAATCCCATGACTTCTCTTGAAGTGTTCTGAGAGGTTTTGTGAGTCACATTCCTTATCTCATTTAGTTGTTGAGAAATTTCATGAGTGGTTTTATTAAATTCAGATATGGAAGCAGAGTTTCTGTTGAGTAGTTCTGCAAAGTCTGACATTTTTTCTTCCAGGTCTTTTGTTTTACCTAGCACACTATTCTTAAAATTAGTAAACTCTGCATTTACATTTCTAATATCGCTACCTAGAGCGCCAAGTGAATCTGTTTTCTTTATTAATGAATCAATTTCTGTTCCAACATTTCTAATCTGAGAATCAAGTCCCATTATGGGTTCAGTTTTTGCAACAACTCTTCCTATCTCTGTCTTGAGATTTGATATACTCTCCTCAAGATGAGACATTTTTTGGGAACTTTCAGATATGTCTTTTGTACTTTTCTTTACTTCTTCAATTTCAGAACTGATGCTTGATAATGACTCTGCCTTGGTTGTTACAGCCTTTATCTCTTCACGTATCTTTTCTGTCTTTTCAGATACATGCATTATCATTTTTGTATTATTTCTAGTGGAATCAAGATTATCTGCTATGCTTTGCATGAGTTTACTGACATCTGGAATGTCAGACTGTTTCTGGTGAATCTTGCTAACTTGATCCTGTAGGCGACCTATCTGCTCGTTGATTTTTTCTATTAGATTTGAATGAGCCTTTACTTGACTCATTCCGTGGAAAAGTCTCTGAGTATCTTCTTCAAGTATATTCATCTGTTTGGAGTTTTTTTGTATTTGATCTAGGGAAGAATTTACTCCATCAATCATGTTTTTTAGTGAAATTAGAATTTTTTGATTTTCAGTGAAAATCTTAGACATTGTCTTCACTTCTGAAGCCAAAACTTTGGTTGCCTCAGAAATTGAACTCATCTTTTTCAGTGCATCTGCAACAGGATCTTTGGATGATCTTTTACTTTCTTGTGATTTTGTTGACTTCACTTTAGATTACAACAAACATAACCGATAAAAAAGTTAGGTTTTTTAAAAAATAACCAGAATTAGTTGTTGACTAGTTCTGGATCGTGTAATACTTCATGGAATGTCTTTTCTACCAAACCATTGGCAGTCTCAAAGAACTGTTTTGGACAGAATTCACAACTTAACATATCCTACCGTACCATACGGTACTAATAATATGGAGGTAACTGTGGTATTACCCATCTGGTCGGTTATTTTTTTTGAAGTCTAAGTGATGCTGAATTTATGCAATATCGCAGCCCCGTAGGAACTGGCCCGTCATTGAAGACATGTCCTAAATGAGAGCCACATTTTTTGCACATGACCTCTGTTCTCAACATGCCATGGCTAGTATCAGCCTCGTCTCGTATGTTATCTGATATGGGTTCCCAAAAGCTAGGCCATCCAGTACCTGAATCAAATTTTGTCTCAGAACTGAACAAGTCTATTCCACAGCAAACACACTGGTAAATTCCCTTTTCTTTACAATCATGATATTGACCAGAAAACGGAGGTTCTGTACCTTTCATTCTACATATGAAATATTGGTCTTCTGTAAGCTTCTTTTTCCATTCGTCTTCAGGCATTTCTGAAAAAAGATCCTCATCTTGAGATATTAATCTTTAAAGCAAAATCCCAGTTCCAGACTTCAAAAGGCAGTCAGATACCCCAGGTATAATTCATCATAATCAGAAAACCCGATCATCATTCTGCAAGCCATATTATCTGAATGTGCTTTATAACGTGACCGGTTTTTGGGCATAAAATCTTCACTCGTGAATGGTGGTATATGCTGAGATTTTTTTCACTAAATTGTCGGTCTAGACTACACTTGGTGTTAAATAAAATTTCATCAAGTCTTGCCTATGATAGAGGAGATTCTTCACAACATAGAATCTACAGGAATAGTAGGCACTAAAAAAGCAGATCTCAAGAAGGCATATGGAAAGGAATGCGATGAAATACTTGAGAAGCTAGCAAAAGAGGAGAAGGTCTTCATTGAGAAAAAAGGTGTTGCTTATTTTGTCTGGACTCGAGAAAATTACATTTTACATCTGACAGAAAATGATCCAAAATTCAAACTTATTCTCAATATGCTAGTGGGTGTGAGCCATTCTGTTGCTAGATTGAAAGACCACACTCAGAACTTAAGAGAAGACATGGAACGAATCTCATTACAGGATAATTTTCATCAGGATACTGACTTTGAGAACATATTTGACAAGTGTTTAAGGGAAGCAGGTACATCGATAGGATGGACTCCATTCTCAAAGATACGCGAAAAAATATGTCAAACGCGCGACCTATCCAAAGAAAAGTTTTACTTACTTGCAGGCGATCTAGTCGAAAAACATCACGACAAATATGAAGTATCATCTGGAGGCCAGGAAGGGATTGTTATCCGTGGTCTGGTTCACGGTTTTGTGAGGAATGTCTAATGTATGCATATGGATTAGAAAATAACCCATACCCAAGTAGCCCCACTCCCACTGAAAGAGATGCAAAGATACTTGGTGGGAAGAGACACAAAGAAGCAAAATCTGCTATAATTGAATGCATGAAAGATCTAAACGGCAAAGTCCAAGGACGAGATTCTTCTGATAATGACTTTAGAGTAATCACTGTAATACAAGATGTGGGTTCTGGAAAAACACACTTGGCACTGCATATCAAAAATTTGAAGGGACGATATAATGCAGAATGTTCCTTTGTTGACCTATCTACAATATCTCCTAAAACCATGCCAAGCATTTACAATGCCATAATCAAGGGATTTGATAACGACTTTTTTGTACAACTGAGAACAAAGTTCCTAGTATACATAAAAGAAAGAGCAGAACAAGGTGACAATTCTGCAAAGAAAGCCATCAACTATACTCTGATGAATAGATTGGGTGGTCTAACCATCCAAGAAAAAGTAGACGATATAATATCTGGAAAAGAATCTGTTTCCATTGAAAACTTGAAACAATTTCTTGTTCAGAGATTCAACTATTATGAGTCTGTATTGATTAGGAATGTGATTACTAACTCATTTGATGGTATACAAAACCTTGAGGAAATGATTGGAATGATCTCGTCCATATCAAAACTCACTCATAGATTTTTGGGAAAAATTACTCTCTTTGAGATAGATGAATTCGATGGAAATGAAGGTTCTATAGAATTTGTAAAAGGAATCATAAACTCTCATCTTCCGGCATGTGTATTACTTTTGATTTCAACTCCATCTGGATATGCTGAAGTACAGAGTACAAATTCATCTGTTTTTGATAGGCTTGAGAAAGCAAATTATAAGATTGATCTAGCAGGCTCAAACTCCAAAGACGAGCTCGCAGAAATTGTTGTGGAATACATAAAACATAACGACAAACATGCCAATCTTAGTTCCAAACTGGAAGAAGAGCTAACCGATAAAATTCAGGTACTCTATGAAGAATTTCCTGAATTTAGAAGTGTTCGATCCATTATCAATATCCTGTATCACGCAATGGAGAAATCAGAGCAGCAAAGTCTTGATAAGATTGATGAAAGCATAATTGATGATGCAATAAAACAGACTTATCCCGGACTTAAAGTGCGGGGAAGTATCATGGATGTACCAATATCAGATTTTATTGCAATACGAAAACTCTACAATGAATCATCTGGAGAAAAAGATCTACGAGAGGCAGTGCATAACTTGACAAATCTTGTGCATGAAATGGGAGGCATATGCAAGCTAGACACACAAAATCTACCGCTTGATATTTTATATCAAGATCCATTTGGAGCCAAAATAGGAATTGCTATAGTTACAAACTCGAACAATGCTGAAAACTTGAATCAAATATCTAACATATCAAAGGCAGCTGTTGTAGACAAGTTGGTAGTATTGACTAATAGGAAAATTCCAAGTCCGTATAATGCTACAGTAGTTAACGTAGACAAGTCAAAGGTAGTTGATTTACTTTACTTCAACAACAAGTACAACGGTAAAAAAATTGCCGAATCAGATAACGAACGAATAGAGACATTGGCAAAAACTCTGTGTATCATCTAAATTCTATATATTTTTAAAATAAGGCAAGACCATTTAATACATGACAGAGAGCGAACTTGACAAACTTTTGGCTCAGGTACACAAAGATGTCACACTTTTTGAGTTTGAAGGAAAAAAAGTCCCATGTATAATAATTGAAGAAAAAAGATTTGATGAGATAATGAAATCTATAGCGGGAAAGCCCGTGTCAGTTGAGACAAATCTCAACATCCTGCAAGATGGACTTGGTCATGTGTTTGTAAGAATGACGCTGAACTTTTCTCAAGTACAAATCGAAGAAAAAATATTGTTGTATGCAAACGAATCCTTTGATTTTTTTCAAGCGTTAACTGATACATCCATGCTAGCTTTGTCTTCACCACATTCTGAATATGGAAGATCTAACGTGTTTATGATACAGCTTCCCAAACCCGAAAGAACAGAAACCGCTTTGGAAATGATAAAAAAAGGTCTTAAAATGTAAATGCGGTTGCCGGGATTTGAACCCGGGTCGCGAAATTGGCAATCTCGCATATTAACCAAGCTGTACTACAACCGCTTAAACGATTTAGAATTTTTTAGTCTATTAAAGGGTACTGTTTAGAAACACAATTTTTTAACATCAGTATGCTAAGTAATAATGTGAATCCTCAGCTAGAAGAAAAAATAAATCAAAAAATAAAAGAAGTAACTGAAAAATCAGA
>DATFDB010000208.1:0-6103 GCA_035252445.1 Nitrosotalea sp.
TTTAGGATTCAGGGTACAGGTGTCCTGCCATGTTTTTCCACCATCAAGTGATCTCTTGTATACAATCTCGGCTGCAGACGTTGTAAATCTTGTATATGTGATATGTATGATATCCTGTGACGGGTTTGAAGGATTCTTTCCAACAGCCATGTAATCCTTGTCAAGAAATGCGGGGGCGGCAGAAGCGTTTATTGAATCCACTATGACTGGATTGCTGAAGGTCTTGCCGCCGTCAGTTGATTTTGCCACACCAACTTTGGTAAATGTGGAATTTTCCACAAGCATCGAAAAATAAAAGTTGCCACTAGAATCTGCTGCTACTGACGGATCGTTTGCATCAAAATCACCTGGGTTTGGCAGGATTCCCCCGCCGTCTGTCCATGTCTTTCCGCCGTCATTTGAATACGAGTATCCCGAATACGTGGATGTGTTTGGGTCTTGGTTGTCGTTGTATCCGACAACAATGTTGTTGCCTGAAACTGCAATACTTGACTCGCTCTGTGTCCTTTTTGTGCCGTTGGGGGTTACGTGGTCATTGTTTACCTGGATTATATTTTGGGTGCCAGAAGTTCCAAAAGCTTCTGGGATGATATTTGAAAAGATGTCAAAAAATACTGGGATTATATTTGATGATGGCATATCATAGGATACTGGAGAAGGAATAGGGACCTTTGGAGGAGGGTGCGGGTTTTCTGATCTATGTGATGAGACACCTTTTACACAAAAATGAAGGTATGCAAGTAATGCGCCCTCTGATATCTCGCCAAGATCCTCGTTGTATAAAGTACACCATACTGACTTGTTGTGAGGGTTGCCTATTGCTTTACCGTTTGCAGTATCCTGTCCGTTCGATGAAGCATTTGTGGTTTGGTTATCTTGTGATGTCGGTGTTGCAAGGGCACTAAAGTTAGCTGGGACCAGAATTAACATACAAAGAATTACAGCAATAGGTATCGAAAAGCCTCTTTTCACATAAATTCCACCCTCACATTATTAATACAAATATGCTAATATTGTTCTGTAAACAGAATCTGTCCAATTTCAAATTGGTGTGCCATTTCGAAGGACTGACAAATTTAACCATTGCATAATTTTTTAAATTTTCTTCATGTAGCATAATTATAAAAAATAAAAGCGCGGGGAGTGGGATTTGAACCCACGGGTCCTTGCGGACATGGGATTAGCAATCCCACGCCCTACCAGGCTAGGCGACCCCCGCACAGATGTTGCTGAAATTTGAACTGTTAATTAATTCTTGGTTAAATAATTTGCCTATTCTTCACCAAAGCGCTTGTAGTTGTCCACCAAGTCCTTTAGCGACATTCTTTTGCCACCAACAATTTTGAGGTCTACTTTGACCTTGCCTTTTTCTATATTGATTATGTTGTAGGTGTTTGCAAAAAGCCCCCTCATCCTTTCCGAGGAGGCAGTCCCAGCATTAGCAATTGTCAGGTGCCCAAAATGCCAAAACCAAGGCCTGTGTTTGTGGCCACAAATTACCAAGTCTATCTTGCTTGCAAGGGCAGTACGCAAGACATCGCCTGAATCAATTACTGTAACCCTATCAGTTCCCGTGTCTGGCACGCCAATGAGGTGATGGTGCATAGCAAGAATCTTGGTCTTGTTTTCATATTTTTTCATTGTGCGCTCAAGCCAGAGGTTTTGTCGATACCCGACCTCTCCTTCATCTCTGTCAGGCCTTGCGGTACCTATGGTTACGAGCACTGTATTTTCATCAAGCTCATTTACTGAATCTATTGGAAAGAACTTTTTGAACAATAGGTATCCTGTGTTTCGGTAATCATGGTTTCCACTTATTGCAATTATTTTGTCTGTCTCAAACTCTGCAAACTTTCTTTTGCATTTCTCATATTCCTTGAGCAACCCTTCGTTTGTTAGATCACCTGTAACTACAATGGCAGAGGGTTTGAGTTCATTTACTTCTGACACTACCTGATCAAATACCTCTTCTTGAAATTGCCCCCCTACATGGATGTCTGAGAGCTGGACTATTCTCATAGAGAAATATCACGCACAGATTTGTTTAAGGCTTTGGGGTTTTTCATAGATCGATTACAGAAAAAATTCTAGGTAGAGTTAAATATACTGGATCGGAAAGCTCGCCTGTTTTGGGAAAAAGAGCTGCAGTTATCAAAGGAGATGGCATAGGGCCTGAAATTGTGGATGCAATGCTTTACGTGTTAAAGTCATGCAATACTCAAGCTGAATTAGTTTTGTGTGATGCAGGTTCTGAGCAATGGGAAAAACGCGGTGGAGAGACATACATTCCTGATGACACAATGAAAATACTTGAGGAGTCTGATGCATGTTTCAAGGGACCCACTACAACAATTCCAAAACCAAATGCACCAAGAAGCGTGGCAGTAACACTTCGGCAAAAATTTGAGCTTTATTCTAACATAAGGCCAATCAAGACATACAAAAGAATAACACCTGACAGGTCACTTGATTTTGTCTGTTTCAGGGAAGCCACTGAAGGACTCTACACAGGAATCGAATTCAAGGTATCAAATGATGCTGCCGTTGCAATAAGAAAGATTACAAGACAAGGCTCTAGCAGATTCATCAATTCTGCATTTTCATGGGCAAAAAGATACAAGATGAACAAAGTGGTTGCAATTACAAAGAGAAACATACTAAAAGTTACAGATGGCATTTTTTGGGAAGAAGTAGAAAAGGCCTCCAAGGCAAATCCTGGCATAGCAATAGAAGAGTTGTATATCGATAACATGACTCAGCAGCTTGTCATAAAACCTGAGCAATTCAATGGCTCAGTGCTTGTGAGCACCAACTTGTTTATGGATATCATATCAGAGCTGGCATCAGGAATAATTGGCTCAATTGGACTAGTATATTCTGCAAACATGGGAGACTCGTTTGCTATGTTTGAGGCGGCTCACGGAAGTGCACCTTCCTTTAAAGGCCAAAACAAGGTAAACCCAACTGCCGCAATACTATCTGGCGCATGGATGGCAGAATACTTGGGGGAGACCCACGTAAAGAATGCAATATTTTCAGCTACAGAGCAGGTAATCAACGAAGGAAAACATGTTACATTTGATATCGGTGGAAATGCCACCACTATGCAAATGGCTCAAGCAATTGCAGATATTGCAAAACAAAAACTACGAAAATAACTATATTTTGAAATAGATGCGGGATTTGACAGATACTACCAGAGCAGAAATTATTGAAAATGCAAGAACTACATAAGATATTTGTCCAAATTCAGGAACTGCTGCGTTTCCAGTGTTTATTGTAAAATTATGCGCTGTGACTGACATTGATGTGCTTGCGTTATTTTTTGTAACTGCAATAAGATCTGATGATACGTCGTTATTTTCATTGTTCTGCCCTGCAAGATTCTCGGCGTCAAAGTTTAGCCTGTACTTTCCCGGAAGAGGATTTGTCCACGCAAAGCTTACTGGCGCGTTTTGCCTTGCCGGCACGTTTTGGCGAGTAATGTTATCGTAAAATAAAAAGCCAGAGTCGTTCAGTATCCTTAGCCTAAAGACTACAGAGTTTGCATCTGTGCCTCCAGTATTTTCAATCTGTTTTGTCATTGTCAGCTGTTGAATGTTATTGTCAACATGGCTTGCCAGGGAAAGAGAGCCGTTAACCCAGTTAATCTCCGCATGAGTCGGGTTTTGGTTGCTTACAACTACTACTCCAGACGGCCACATGTCAACTTGGTCGTAGTAAGTATACTTGCCAACTGTTCCAAAGAACTGGGTGTAAGAATGCCCTGGAAGGATTGCCCCGCTGTCAAACATTCCTACAGGACCATAATTTGGAGTTCCTGCTGTAGCAGTGTGTGTTACGTTATCATCATTTACCCATGTTACGCTATCTCCCGGTTTTACGTCAATCTCGTATGGCTTGTAACAAGAAGGATACGGCAAGCAATGATTTGTTGTCCCATTAACAATTATCACTTGGGAATCAGTTGCATATGCACCTTGTGCAAGCACAAATAGAAATGCTACCATCGCTGTACCACATACTATACTTGATCTCAATGAGTACAATGATTCTATTTTAGACATAAATCACGCTCAGCCCTTATGAGTAATGCTTTTCTCTCCCAGATAAGTTTAGAGTTTTGTACATTCTACAAGTAACAGCTCCTCAAAAAATAATTTCTTTTTTGAAATTATATTTACAGAAAAACCCAAGTTCTCAGTTCTTCGCATCAATTCTTTATAGTTTGCAAGAGAGGATGTAAGATATACTATCTTACCATTTTTACCAACTACGTTACTTGTTGATTTTATGATATCAGTGGTAACACCAAGGCCTTCTTCAAGCCCATCTACTGCAGGATCTACCACTTGATCGGATGGCAGGTATGGCAAATTGCATACAACAAGATCAAAGCTGTAATGCAACGCATCTGCAGAGTTGCAACAGATGCAGTTTTTCACAGACTCATGTGCTTTTTTTAGTGCATCAAGGCTGATGTCAGTTGCCACTACAAGTTCAAAGTTATTTGATAAAATATTTGCAAGAAAGCCAGAACCTGTTCCGATATCAAGTGCTGCATATCCTCTCTCGTTTTGTATGTTATCGGCAAGAAAGAATGTATCTTCGGCAGGCTTGTAATACTTGTCAGAGAATTTTTTTTGCAATGTCTATTATCTCTCCATCAGGCAGTTCTTCGAGTCTTTTATCAGAATCTATTTCCAGGCCAAACTGCTTTGCAATGTTTCGTATGGTCTTTCTCTTAAAAGAGAAAAGTTTGTTTACTGTAATCACAATCTCTTTTGATATCTTTTTCTTGTGTTTTATTCCTATTACCACCGAGTCTACCTGAGGCATTGGCTGAAAGTTTGACTTTTTTACATCCAAGAGTTTTTCCACTTCAAAGCAGTAGCTTGCAAGTACAGATATTGCTCTTCGGCCCTTCCCTTTTTTTGCAAGCAACTTTTGGGCAAATTCCTTTTGGACCATTACTACAGCATGGGAAAACTCTTTCTGGACAAGCCACTCGATGGCATTTCGGCTCTCTGAATATGGCAGATTTGATACAAGCACAGTAAAATCTGCATCCATCTCAAAGGCGTCGCCATGCTCTAGTTCAAGGTTTTTGAGGCTAGAAAACCTGGATTTTGCCTCGTTATACAGAATCAAGTCCTTTTCAATAGAGATTACCCTTTTTGCCTTTCTGCAGAGATATGGAGTCAAAATGCCTTTTCCCGTTCCCACTTCGAGAACAGTGTCGCTTTTTTTTATACTGGCAAGGCTGACTATGGATTTTGCAACTAGACTAGATGTTAGAAAGTGTTGTCCTAATGCGTGGCGCTTACTCATTTTCTGACAAAGAGATTCATTCGGGTTTCACCTGTAATCTCTTCAAGTATTCTTTTTGCAATTTGTTTTGCAGGCTCTTTAAGACCCACTCTTTCTTGCAAGTCTTTAAAGTCAGAGAACTTTCTTTTTTCTCGCTCTTCAAGCATTGTCTTCATGTATGTTTTTCCAATTCCCGGAATCAACTCGAGTGCATGTATTCTTGGAGTAAGCGGCTGTGCGTTATTTAGATAATCTACAAATCTTTGCTCATTTTGTAGAACTATTTTTTCAACGACAGAACCAAGTTCGCTTTGTGCCGAAGACGAAGTCTGGGCAAACTCTAGCCTTCCCAGTACTGAAAGAATTTTTGTTCTTCCTTCTTTTCCAATGTAAACACGTTCACCTATTTCAAAAGTAGAGTTTGGCATTGCAAGAAGTTCAAGTATTGTCAGCCTTTCTTCTCCTAGCGCTGTTACAATTATTCCGTCTCTTCCTCGCACCGTGGTTGACTTTCCTCTAACTACAAAATCTAACACGTATGCGTACTCTTCATACTTTCTAGTTTGAGATCTCTCCAAGAAAACTTGGCTCCTAAGATTAGGCGTTCTCCTTGATTATCTTTAGCATCTTGTCAAGCGTTTCTGCCAGAATTAATTTTTTCCAGCCAAAAGTAAACGCTCGCAATTCTGCCTCAGTGCTTGGCAGGTTGTTGACAATCTCAACAGCTTCCTCGTCAGTAATGTTGCATTCTTTGACAAGTTGTTGTTTGAGTTTCTTACCGGCCTTTGAGTCA
>DATFDB010000209.1:0-8509 GCA_035252445.1 Nitrosotalea sp.
TAAATACATGTCAAAGATAAAGCGGGCAGCTGGCAGATAACACTTTTAAAACCAATTAAAAGCACTCAAGGAATGGAAATGATCCCATTGGGTGATACATGTGGCTAAGGCTTATTACGTAAAGTTTCAAGTCCCGGCTGACCTAGTTAGCCCTATCTATGAAGCAGTAAGAGTTGCCCATCAAAGTGGTAAAGTCAAGAAAGGTACGAACGAAGTTACAAAAGCAATAGAACGAGGAGTAAGCAAGCTCGTAGTTATAGCAGAGGATGTCGAACCACCAGAGGTAGTAGCACATTTACCAATATTGTGTGAAGAACACAACGTGGCATACGCATTTGTTCCAAGCAGACAAGAACTGGGCAAGGCATTGGGAATTGATGTTACATCTGCAGCTGCTGCGATAATGGATTCAGGAGATGCCCAACACATTGTTGACCAAATTGTTGCATCACTGTCGCAGATCAAAGGTGGTCAAGCTAACAAATGAGTACCGAAATTCCAACTCCAGCTGAAGTAATACAAATTGTAGGCAGAACAGGTATTGCAGGTGAAGTTATACAAGTAAGAGTAAAGATACTGGAAGGAAAAGACAAGGGAAGAATTCTAACAAGAAATGTCAAGGGCTCAGTTAGAATGTCAGATATCCTTATGTTACGTGAAACAGAGCGCGAAGCAAGGAAGATAAAGTGATTAAAAAATGAGCGTTCTAGTTAAACCATGTAGCTTTTGTAACAGACCAGTAGCCAAAGGTTCAGGTACAATGCTTGTAAAAAATGACGGTACGGTATATTGGTTCTGTTCTTCAAAATGTAAAAAGAACATGCTTGTTCTAAAAAGAGATCCTAGAAGATTAAAGTGGACAAACAAATACGTCAAGGGCGGAATCAGGGTCAAAAAGTAAAATGACTGAACAAACATTATTCATAGTAAAACCCGACGGTGTCGAAAGAAAAATTGCTGGAGAAATTATTGCTAGATTTGAAAAAAAGGGATTTAACCTTGTCAAGCTGAAAATGTTTACATTCACAAAACAGATGGCAGAGGAATTTTATTCTGTACATAACACAAAGCCATTCTTTGGAGAACTTGTATCCTTTATCACATCAGGAAGAGTTGTTGCAGCAGTAATTGAAGGAAACAATGCAATTGCAACAACTAGACTCATGATAGGTTCCACAAAATCCTTTGACGCAGCTCCTGGTACCATCCGGGGAGACTTTGGACTTGGAATATCCGATAACATAATTCATGCCTCCGATTCTAAGGAAAGTTTTGAAAAAGAGGTAGCTGTAATATTCAAGTGAAAGTGGTTGCAAATCCGACAGCCAATAGTGGCAGTTCTAGGTCACGTAGACTCTGGTAAGACATCACTATTAGATAACATTAGGGGCACTGGCGTCCAATCAAGAGAGGCAGGAGGAATCACACAGCATATCGGAGCAAGTTTTCTTCCAACTGAAGCAATCAAGAATACATGCGGGCCTCTCTTTGCAAAGATGGCAGGTGACAAACAAGAGATTCCTGGCTTGCTTGTAATCGATACTCCAGGGCATGAAATTTTTACAAATTTGAGGGCAAGAGGTGGTTCTGCTGCAGATATCGCTATTTTAGTAGTTGACGTAAATCGAGGATTTCAGCCTCAGACAAATGAAAGTCTGAAAATATTGCAAAGCAGAAAGGTTCCATTTGTAGTTGCATTAAACAAAGTGGATATGGTCTCCGGATGGAAAAAGAATCCTAAATCCAAGTTTATTACTCAAACAATTAAAGAACAAGAGCCTTCGGTGCAGACAATGCTTGATGAATTGCTATACAACGTTGTTGGAACATTATCAATACTTGGATTTAGCTCAGAGGCATTTTATCGAGTAAAAGATTTTGCAAAAGAGGTGTCAATTGTACCAGTTAGTGCAAGATCAGGTGAAGGAATTCCAGAACTTTTAGCAGTGCTTGTTGGTCTTACACAACAATATATGCAAAAGAAACTAGACCAATCCGAAAAATCAACACGAGGAATAGTTCTTGAGGTAAAAGAGGAAGTGGGTCTTGGAGTCACTGCAAATATCATACTAATTGATGGCATGCTCAAAAAAACAGATTCCATAGTTCTTGCAAAGCGAGATTCTACTGTTACAACAAAACCAAAAGCAATACTTTTGCCAAAACCACTTGATGAGATGCGAGATCCAAGAGACAAGTTTAGGCCGGTAAACGAAGTCTACGCTGCAGCAGGAATCAAGATCGCATCTCCAGACTTGGAAGGTGTATTGCCCGGAAGCCCAGTCTATGCATCTAGCGACGAATCAAAAATTGAAGAATTTAAAAAATCAATTGAATCTGAAATGAAGTCAGTCTTTGTCAAGACTGATAACAAAGGTGTTATCTTGAAATGTGATACAATTGGCTCGCTTGAGGCAATTACTGATATGCTCAAGCGACAAAATGTAGCAGTATCAATGGCAGACATTGGTTCTGTCACAAGACGAGATGTTGTAGAGGCTCAAGCAATAAAGGAAAATGACAGGCATCTTGGGGTAGTTCTTGCATTTAACGTAAAAATATTGCAAGACGCACAAGAGGAAGCAGACTCAAACCACATTAGAATTTTTAGCGACCAAGTGATATACAGCTTGATTGACAACTATATGCAATGGGTTCAAGAGGATACAGCAAACGAAGAAAATGCAATATTTCAAGAACTTACACCAATTTGCAAAGTAACATTTCTCAAAGGATATGTATTTAGAAAGAGCAACCCTGCAGTTTTTGGTGCACGCGTAGATATCGGAACTCTTAAGCAAAAAATTCCAATAATGAATGCAAGTGGAAGAAAAATTGGAATTGTACACCAACTTCAAGACAATGGAAAGAACATAGATTCTGCTAAAAAGGGACAAGAAGTTGCAATGTCAATCCAAAATGTTACTGTGGGGCGACAGGTCTCAGAAGAAGAAGTGTTCTATTCTCTGCCTAATTCGCGTGAGGCAAAACTCTTGTTCAGACAATTCTCACACAAACTAAATCCTGAAGAGTTTCAAATTCTAAAAGAAATTATCGATATTCAGAGAAAATTAGATCCTGCTTACGGCTATTGAGAATACTTCTGGGCAAGCATATGTAGGCCTGGCTCGCCTACTGCTCCAACTGCTTTATCGACAAGTTGTCCTCCTTTGAATACAAGAAATGTTGGAATTGCATACACTTGGTATCTCTGGGATATCCCCTGTGCTTCATCTACATTTACTCGAGCAAATTTGATGTTCTTGTATTTTTTTGACATTCTTGCAAATATTGGCAGCATGAACTGGCATGGCCCACACCATGTAGCCCAAAAATCTACTATTACTGGCATGTCACCAGCTATTCCCTTGTCAAAAGTTAAATCATTTAACTCTTGAATTTCCTGTTCTTGGCGTGAGGACATTTCGGCTAACTTTTTTTTCATTATTTTCTCTATTTCTTCGTCTACCAACCTGTTGTACTAAAATTGAACAATATTTAATTTCTACTAGAGATCGAGAAGGAATCTCATTATAACGGGCTTTTCCTGTCTTATTTCCATTAGGTGAAATGTAGGAGCTTTGATCTCAAGCTTAAAGTGATGTTTTTCAAAATCTATCTCTTCTCCTCTAATTGTTGCATTCAGAACATACTGCTCTAATTTTGTTATGTGTACCTCAAAGCTAGATGCTGCATATCCATCTGTTATTGTAAGTATGATTATTTCTTCAAGCCAGCTATAAAGTAAGTTATTTAGATCAGGCGATTTTATCTCAATTTTTCTCTCTGTTTTTTTATCGACTGATTTGATGTCAATGATCGTGTCAACTACTGCTATGCCTGCAGTCGCAAAGGCCTCCTCTAAGGTATCTCCTGTCACTTCAATGAATGCATCCGTCATATGTTCCAAGTTTCTGTATGTCATAGCAGACCTTTGATAGGTTCCACTTACGTTATTAATTTATCATGTTATCTTGTAAAATAATAAAGTCTAAATGCATTAGAAAAAGAAGAGTCTTGAATTTGGACTTACCACGTGGAATGCGAGATATAGAGCCCAAAGAGTCTGCTGCTCTAGAATATGTCAGACAGAAATTCATAGAGACATCAAATCTATTTGGATTTCAATTCATGGAACCTTCTCCTATCGAGCTTGTCTCAGTAATTGAGACTAAGAGCGGACCTTCAATAAAAAATGAGATTTACTACTTTAAAGATAAAGGCGACAGAGAGGTTGCACTGCGGTTTGACTTTACTATAGGTCTTACAAGATATGCGGTATCACAAAAATCAATGAGGCTTCCTGCCAAGTTTTCTACATTTGGTGGGGTGTGGCGATACGACGAACCACAAAAAGGAAGATATCGATTTTTTCACCAGTGGGATATTGAGATATACGGTGAGCCAAACACAGAATCCGACGCAGAAATCATAGATTTTACTTCAAAGTTTTTTTCTAATCTAAAACTGCAAAACATTACAATTGAGATATGTGACAGAACTTTGGTTGAGTCATATGTAAAAAACACCTTCAAAACAGAGTCTCCTGAGGTAATTGGAGACATTTTACGAGCCGTAGATAAAATACAAAAGAAAAGAAAGCAGGATATAATCAAGGAATACCAAGAAAAGGGATATTCAGAAAGCGACTTGGAAAAAATATTGGAGTTTTCTCAAATTAAAGGCGCTCCTCAGGAAATTGAAAAGAAAATTGATACTAGTAATCTCAAAAACTGGGACAAGATAATGCAACTATTTGAGTCGTTGAAGAATAGGGGAGTAGAAAATGTTAGAGTAAACTTTGGTATTGTGCGCGGGCTTGACTATTACTCTGGAATTGTTTTTGAAATATTTGATAGCAGCTCTGATCTTGGTGCACTTGTTGGTGGAGGACGTTATGATATGCTAACTAGAGCGTTTGGACGAGATGACATGGGTGCGACTGGTGCTGCAGGTGGAGTGGAACGCATAATACATTCTCTTGAAAAACAAGGAATTGTAAACCCGTCAAATAAAGAGCATGTTTGGGTGGCATTTGTCAACGATGACATGAAAAAAATTGCCATAAACACAGCGTCTGCGCTTAGGCTCAAAGACATACCTGTAGAAGTGGATCTTGCAGGAAAATCGCTACGAAAGCAGATGGATTTGGCATCAGATTCTACATATGTTATAATAGTTGCTCCAAAGGAATATGCCGAAAACTCTGTTGTAATTCGTAATATGAAAAACGGTTCTGAAAAACAGGTTAAACTTGACGTTCTTTTAAGCGATCCAAAATCTAGTCTTCAATTCTAAATGCCTTTGTAAGCATTACAAGTTCGGGACCGTTTGTAAGTGTGCCAACCACTAGTGAACTGTTGTTTGCAAGTATGCCAGATGACACATAGGGAGTGCCGCCGTTTATAGTGGCAGGCTCTAGTTCAACACCTAGAACTTGGGATACTGCTCTGATATCTTCTTCTTCAGTTGCAGGGTGTATGATTCCACCACGTGATGTTGCAATTGCCATTGCTCCTGTTTGATGATATCCTGCAATTCTTCTTCTTATTACTTCAATTCCAAGAACATCTTCAACTTTTTTTACGAATTCTGTGGGTATGAGGGGTGACATGACTCCTCCTTTGTCATTTGCACATATCAAATTGCCAAGAGCAGTATGTTTTGTATCAAGGATATCTACGTTGAGACCAGTAGATTTCTTGAGATGAACAACTTCTTCTTCAAGAGAATTTCGTGGCAAAAGAAGACCATTGTTGTTTACCACCATCAAAGCACCAAGAAGCCTTGTATTTGCAACTGATGTAAAGACATGTTTAGTTTTGAGAAACTCACATAAATTTTCAACTTTTGTTGTTGCAAAGCCATTTGGAATAAAGACAAAACTATCGTTACACTTTGCATAAATTCCTACATTAGGACTACGGTATACATCATACTTGAAAATTCCCACTGCTTAAAGCCTATTTGTGAAAGATATGAATTTATCTTGTATACACTTTAAATAACTAACGATATTCTGCATTGTTGTGCCAATAGATCCAAATTTTCCTGCAAGCCACAAAGTAGTGGAAAAATACAAGGATCCATTAAGCGAAAACTATCACCTGGTTTGGGGACCTGGAAGACTTGCAGAAGCCGCAACAGATTCAAAAGTTGTGGCTGATTACAAAGCAACTGGCGAAAAAATAGCACCCATGGGAATACACGGAACATATGTTGCAGTAGACTGGGATTCTTGCATTGCTGACGGAATTTGTCTGCTTAGCTGTCCCGTCAAAGTCTTTGAGTGGTACAAAAATCCAGGAGAAACAGGCAGAAATGACAGGAAAGATTTCACAGATAAAGCAAGTCCAGTAAAGGAAGCTAATTGTATCTGGTGTATGGCATGTGTAGAGGTCTGTCCTACAAAAGCAATCAAAGTAGATCAGGCAAATCAAGAAATTCACGAAAAAGAGATCGCTAACTTATCTTAGTTTAAACTAACTTTGTCTAGGTTTAAATAACATATCATAGGAGAAAAGCTATGCCAATTCCCGAAGACTTTCCAAAAGGATACAAACCGATTGGAAAAATAAATCACGCCGAGGGTCACTTTCACTTTAGATGGGGACCAGGTAGACTGGCAGAAGCCTCAAAGGACGAGAATTGCATTGCTGCATTCAAGGCCAGAGGCGAAAAGATTGAACCAGTAGGCGTTAGTGGTACCATGGTAGCAGTAGATTGGGATTCTTGTGTTGCTGATGGTGCATGCATTGAGGCTTGTCCAGTACAAGTCTTCCAATGGTACAGAACAGAAAAAGATGTTCCAGCAAGTAAGGCAGTAAACATTGAGATGCACGGAACAGGTAGTTCAGTAAAAGAAGAAAGAAAGGACTACACTGACAAGGCTGATCCAATCCGAGAGCATGACTGCATCTGGTGTATGGCATGTGTTTCCGTTTGTCCTCCACAGGCAATCAAGGTAGATCAATCTAACTTAGAACACCATGAAAAGGCAGCAGGAACATATACCAAGATGGAAACTGGTTCTGCTAATCCACACGCACACCACTAGAAATTTTTCGTTCCTTTTATTTTTCTTATTAGTCTAATAGATATTGTATAAACGATCATTTCCTGCCAGGTCGTATTCTTAAACAAATTTTAACAAGTCTTTCTAGAAAATAATCGCAGAGGTCGCCTAGCCCGGCATGGCGTGGGCCTTGAGAGCCTATGTGCGCAAGCACGCGGGGGTTCAAATCCCTCTCTCTGCGTTGTTATTTTCCTATCTTTCCAAGCTCTGCCAAAAGGGCAGAAAGCTGAATCTCTGGATTGGAGCCTATCACCAATCGGTAGTCGTATTTAGCTATTGATTCTAAAATTTCTGAGAGATTACTTGTCTTTATTTTGTAACACTCTTCATTGAGATATTTCAGAAAATCTGATTCTGACATTCCATATACCTTGATTAATTCAACCATCTTGTTTCTTGCATCTGTTAGCTTTCCTCCTAGTGCAAGTTTTAGTACATCACCCACATCACTTGTCTTTGAAAGTCCAGCAGATAGTTTCACATTGTCATCACTTACTGTTCCAAGACTAGCAGCTGCCTGAAGCATGTTAATCGAATGACGCATATCCCCTTCTGAATATGAATAGAGCGTTTTGAGGCCTTCTTTTGTATACTTGAGCTTTTCTTTCTTGCAAATTTCTTCTAGATAGTCTATTACTTCCTCTTCAGATATTCTAGTAAACTTGAATACTGCACATCTACTTTGAAGCGGTTCTATTATCTTTGATATGTTATTTGCAATCATGATGAATCTACAATGCGCTGCAGTATCCTCGATAATTCTTCTAAGAGCAGTCTGGGCATCTGAAGTCATTTCATCTGCTTCATCTAATATGACTAGTTTAAATGGTATCCTAGTATCAAGTCCTGAAAACCTTGCAAATTTTTTTACTCTTTCTCTTACCATGTTTATTCCTCTTTCGTCGGATGCATTCAATTCCAAAGTGTATTCGCGCCACGAGTCACCTAGAACTTCTCTTGCTATGCACAAAGCAGCAGTTGTCTTGCCAACTCCAGCAGAACCTGAAAACATTAGATGTGGCATTTCTGATATGTTTTTTAAAAGAGCTTTCAAACTGCCTATGACTTCTTTTTGGTTTACAATATCTGATAGTTTCATGGGTCGATACTTTTCTACCCACATGAAAGATTCAGTCATAGGCTCTTTACCTCTTTGCCCTACTAATAAAATTAAGTCTAGGATCTGTTGGTTATATCCAAATTACCTAGCCATTAAGATTGACAGAGAGTATCTTGTCCTAGAGGCGATCATTTGGGTGATTTTCATACTGGAAGAATAGACATGAGAGAAAACAACATAAGTATTAGATCAAATGATCAAAGCAAATGGTAAACAGAATTGATCGATCGATCCCATTAAAGACTTGGGGAGGATCATGACATAATTTGGACATTTCAGAACTGATACAGATACATACCATAGGATATCGCCTA
>DATFDB010000210.1:0-10212 GCA_035252445.1 Nitrosotalea sp.
TTGAAACAATTCATCAGGTTATTCCATTTTACGAAGCAATTAGGAGAAGGGAGCAAGAAGTTCAATCCGAGCTAGAGTAGGATGGCACGGATTACCTCAATTGAAAGTAGAATACTATACAACAGTAGAGGAAGTAAGACAATAGAAGTAGATGTTGTAGCAGATAATCAATATACAGGCAGAGTTTGTGCACCATCTGGAGCAAGTGTTGGAAAATATGAAGCCATAAGTTTTCCAGACAACAAGCCTGAAAAAAGTCTTGAAATTTTAAAGGCAAATGAAAAAAAATTCATTGGGTTGGACCCATCTGACCTCAAATCCATTCATGAAACATTAAAAACAATAGACTCGACTTCAGGATATTCAAAGATTGGTGGCTCTGTTGCGTTCTCTCTTACGATAGCTTCAGTAGAATGTGCTGCAAAATCAGAAAAAATTCCAATGTTTAAGATGTTGACCAAAGATTCCGATCTGAAATTCCCATTCCCACTTGGTAATATTTTGGGCGGAGGAGCTCATGCTGGCCCTGGTACACCAGACATTCAAGAGATATTGATTTGTGCAACAGGTTCAAAAACCATAAGAGAAGCTATAGAAGTTAATTTCGCAGTACATAAAGAACTTGGAAAGATCCTTGCAAAGAAAGACCCAGAGTTCACAAACGGGAGAGGAGATGAAGGTGGTTGGGCTCCAAAACTTGACAATGAACAAGCACTAGAAATTTCTGCCAAAGCGTGTGAACAACTCGGATTTACATTAGGGAAAGAAGTGTCGCTTGGAGTAGATTTTGCTTCAACCACACAATGGGATGAAAAGAAGAAAAAATATGTTTACGACAGGGCCGGTTTTGAAAATTCTCCAGAGAAACAAATTGAATTTGCTTCAGATATAATAAAAAAATACAAGTTGATATATGCTGAAGATACGGTTCACGAAGAAGCGTTTGAAGACATGGCTGTTTTGACTAAGAGATTTCCAAATGTGTTGATAACAGGAGATGATCTTTTGGTGACTAATACTGAGATTTTAAAAAAGGCTGCGGCAAAAAAGGCTTGCAATGCAGCAATTTTAAAAGTAAACCAAGCAGGAAGTCTTTATGATGCTCTTGAATTTGCAAAAGAGTCTTCTAGAAATAACATTAAGATAATTACGTCACACAGATCAGGCGAATCTTCAGACTCTCACATATCACATATTGGAATAGCTACAAAATCCAAGATGCTAAAGGTTGGAGTTGTAGGAGGGGAGAGAGTAGCCAAACTAAATGAATTGCTGCGTATCTCAGAGTATGATTTAATACGTGGAATGGTCGAGATTTAAGAACACGTCATGAGTAAAGAAGAATTCGAACATATGGAAAAATATGTTTTGTCTACAGGTATAAGAGTTGGAACTCAGGTAAAGACGAAATTCATGATACCATTCATTACCAAGGCCACAAATGAAGGCCTCTACATTATTGATAGCAAAAAGACATTGTCTCGTATTCAAACAGCATCCAAATTTATCAACAGATCTGCGATTTCAAAGGTATTCATCTGTTCAGGCAGAGAATATGCTAGTACTCCAATTGAAAAATTCTGTGAGTTAACAGGTGCAACACCTATGCTTGGCAGATTTATGCCAGGGACCCTAACAAATCCACTTTTGCCTTATTATATTGAACCAGAATTGGTTGTAGTTTCAGATCCTCAAGTTGATGAACAAGCAATCTTAGAAGCAACAAATGCTGGAATACCAGTCATTGCAATTGCAAACACAGACAACGTTACATCAAAAGTTGATTTAGTCATACCTGCAAACAATAGAGGCAGAAAATCCCTTGCTGCAATCTATTGGTTACTAGCTAGAGAGATACTGTTACAAAAAGGAAGCCTAAAGGCAGAAGAATCAATGAAATACGAAATAGATGACTTTGAAACAAAAATAACAGAAGAAGAGCTGGAAGAAGAGGCTGAAAGAGCCCCTCCAATGAGAATGAGAAGTAAGAGGCAATAACACAATGCAGATAAGAACACCAGCTGTAGCTGGTATGTTCTATCCAAAAACCCAACAAGATACAAGATCATCCATCAAAAGTTGTTTTTTACATGAATTTGGCCCGGGCAAGATGCACCCTACAACAAACAAAGAAAACATAATCGGAATCATTTGTCCACATGCAGGATACGTGTATTCGGGCCCAATTGCCGCAAATTCGTATTATGCCATATCATCGTTAAAGCCCGACCTTGTGATAATCATAGGGCCAAACCACTGGGGAATTGGCTGCGATGTGGCTACAATGAAAGAAGGAATATGGAGAACACCACTAGGAGATGTTGAAGTGGATACCAACGCAGCACTTGAGATTAATGGCATAACAAGTCTTGTAGAATTAGATTTTTTTTCACATACGAGAGATCACAGCTTAGAGGTACAAATTCCAATGCTGCAAGAAATCTATTCTCATAAATTTAAGATACTTCCCATTATTTTGATAGACCAGAGCTATAATTCAGCAAAAGAGATAGGCATGGCAATATCAAAAATATCAAAAGGTAAAAAAACCATGATAGTAGGATCATCAGATTTTACACATTACGAAGAAAATGAATATGCGCGTAAACAAGACAAATCTTTGATTGAACCAATATTAGAAATGGATGTAGATAAATTCTATAAAGTTTTGCATGAAAAAAAAGTAAGCGCTTGCGGATATGGAGCGATAGCTTCTACCATGATAGCATGTAAAGAAATGGGTGCAAGAAAGGGCACGCTAGTCAAATATGCCACCAGCGGAGATGTAACAGGAGAAAAGGCATCAGTGGTAGGATACGCGTCGATTATTTTTTCATGAAATCAGTAGCTTCAGCACCAGGCAAGGTAATTTTATTTGGAGAACATTTTGTAGTTTATGGAACCAAGGCAATACTTTGTGCTATAGACAAGAGGATTACTGCAACATCACAATTTTTGGATGAAAGGAAGATACACATAAAGTCAGAGATGGGAGACGCCGAGGTCGATCTGAATATGCCATTCAATCCAGATCAGATATCAAACAAATTCATGAAACCATTTTTGCATATTGCAAAAGAAACACTGCAAGAGTTTAACGAAAATAGAGGCATAGAAATAACTTTGGAGTCAGACATACTTGCTGGAGTAGGACTTGGTTCATCTTCTGCAGCTTGTGTAGCCACAGCAGCATCTGTCGCAGGCTTATTTAATAAAAAATCCAAGGAGGCTATTTTAAGAAAAGCCATTGAATCAGAACGGACCATATTTGAAGATGTTTCAGGAGCAGATTCGTCCATCTCTACATTTGGTGGACTAATATCATATAGTAAAGAGGGATATGAAAAGATTAATTCTAAAAATGACCTTAGTTTGATAATAGCCAATTCAAACCAAACTCACAACACAAAAGAAGTCGTTTTAAAGGTCAAAGAATTCAAAAATAGAAATGAGACGTTGTTTTCTGAAATGTGCGAACAAGAAAACAAATTGGTAAAAGACGCATTATCTGCAATAAAAGAAAATGACCTGAACAAACTTGGTTTCCTAATGTTGAAAAATCAGGAGATGTTAGAAAAAATAAATGTGTCAACGGGCAAACTTGATTTACTTGTAAAAGAGGCAATCAAAACTTCTTATGGAGCAAAAATAACTGGAGCTGGAGGAGGCGGTTGCATAATTTCTCTAGTAGATAAATCTAATCTAGCAAGTACTCTTGAGAATTTGAAAAAAATTAGCGAATGCTTTGTAGCAAAGATAGATTTCGAGGGGTTAAGATATTCATAATAATTGAAAGTTCACTCCATAATTATAGCAGAAGGTTGGGAGAGACTTTTTAAAACCGACAATATCATTGTTAAAAATCATGATTTTGATCAAACTTGGAGGATCAATAATTACAAACAAGCAAAAGCCACTAACAGCCAATATTTCTGCAATTAAGAAAATTGCGGCTCAATTAAAAAAAGTAAAAGAGCCATACATGGTTATTCATGGAGGCGGTTCATTTGGCCATTATTGGTCTGTTAAATATGACATGCATACGAAACCTGATAGTTATAACATCAAGGGAGTTGCAGTCGTTAAAAACTCAATGGTAGAGTTGAACAAACTGGTTCTTCAAACATTTCTTCAATCAAATCTTTATCCTTATTGTTTACCCCCAACGGACTTTATTTTTGGAAATAAACCAATAATAAAAAAATCACGGGAAATTACAAAGATTGCCAAAACGGGATTGATTCCTATATCATATGGAGATGTCATGTGGTTTGGTAAGAACAAATTCTACATACTTTCTGGAGACAGGATAATGGGAATGTTGACTAGAATTCTGAAGCCCAGGCTTGCAATTTTTGTAACAAACGTAGATGGAGTATATTCGGATATTAAGAATAAAAAATTAATTCGAGAGATAACTACAGAGAAACCTACAATTACAGATGTCAAAATGGATGTAACCGGAGGAATGAAACGTAAAATAGACGAAGCTATAGACATGTCCAAAAATAATACGGATGTTTTTTTTGTCAATGGAAAAATGCCTCAGAGAATAACAGATGCAATGAAAGGTAAGAAGTTTGAAGGCACACTATTTAGGAGACATTAAAATGGAATATCTGATTTTGGTAGATAGTAATGACAAACCTGTAGGAACAGAAGAAAAAGTAAAATGCCATTTGCCTCAGGGAAAGTTACACAGAGCATTTACGATTTTGCTGTTCAATAACGAGGGAAAACTTTTGTTAACACAGAGAAGTATGAGCAAAATGCTTTGGCCAGGAGACTGGGATGGAACGGTTGCAAGTCATCCTAGGCAGTCAGAAACCTATGTATCATCAGCAGAAAGAAGACTTCCTGAAGAACTCGGAATAACCTGTACACTAGAGTATTTGTATAAATTCGAATATCATGTTCCCTACAAAGACATTGGCTCTGAAAATGAAGTTTGTGGAACGCTGATGGGCATAATAGAGAACGCAGATAAAACAAAGCTTGTAGAAGATGAGATCTCTGCAGTTAGATGGGTTACATTTGATGAGCTTTTATCTGAAATTGAAAAATCGCCACAAATTTTCTGCCCTTGGATGATTGTCGCACTGTATTTCCTTCCAGAATCAAAAAATACTATAACTGAAGCTAACAAAAGAATTCTTAAAATGTGGAATGAAGGCGGGCTTAGGAGCCGTTTGGAGACATCATTGAAATATCATTTTCCTGATCATCAATGGGAGTTGAAAAAGGAATGAAAATAGATGATGTTGTAAAAAATGCAAGGAAGATAGACTCTTTTCTTTTATCAAGATTAAAGGGAGAACCCTCAGATCTGTACAAAGCTTCAAGCTATCTTATAGAACATGGTGGAAAACGACTAAGACCATTTTTGGTTTTAAAAAGTTGTGAGCTTTTAGGCGGATCTACAAAACAGGCTATACCAGCTGCTGCTGCCATTGAAATGATACACAATTTCACATTGGTTCATGACGATATAATGGATAATGATGAAGTAAGACATGGCGTTCCCACTACGCACATGAAGTTTGGCATACCAGTTGGAATCCTAGCTGGCGATCTCCTTTTTTCAAAAGCTTTTGAAACCATCTCAAGCCCCAATAGCAAGATTCCAAAGAATGTAGTTGTATCTCTCATTGATACACTTTCAAAAGCATGTAGGGAAGTATGTGAAGGTCAAGTGTTAGACATAAGCATGGCCCAGTCAAAGAAAATCCCTACAGAATTACAATACATAAAGATGATAGAAAAAAAGACATCGTCTTTGTTTGTAGCGTCTTGTGCAATGGGAGCAATTTCTGCAAATACCACAAAATCAGATGTTAACAGGCTTTCCATATATGGTAAAAACCTTGGCATATCTTTTCAGATAATTGATGATTTAATTGGAATAATAGGCGATCCCAAAATTACAAAAAAGCCAGTAGGAAATGACATACGGGAGGGGAAAAAATCTCTACCGCTTCTTTTAGCTATAAAGATGGCGAGTGGAAAAGAGAAGAAAACAATACTTGGCGCGTTTGGTAATTCATCGATATCAAAACGAGAAATGGAAAAGGCGGTAGAGGTGATATCTGCTCTTGGAATAGAAGAAACAGTTCGAAAGAAAGCTTCCCATCACCTAAACACAGCAAAAAAATCCATTGCAAGATATGATAATTCAGTAAGAGAAGATATGCTCGGTTTGCTGGATTTTGTGGTAAAGAGGAGTCTATAATTGGATGATGATATAAAAAAGACAATACGAGGAATTGCACTGTTAAATGCTTCTGAGCATGGTGGTAAAACAAGAAATGATGCAATAATACCCAAAGTGGTAGGATTCAAGCCTGAGCTTAAAAATAAAATAAAGGAGATTATACCTCTTATTTCTGAAATAGTGGTTGAAGTAAATACAATTCCATTATCAACACAAAAGTCAGAGCTGGAATCTAATTTTCCAGAACTGCTTATCGTAAAGCCAAAACAGGATAGAACGGGTTTGCCTCCTCTTGAGGGAGCAGAACAAGGCAAAGTAATCACTAGGTTTCCACCAGAACCGAATGGATACCCACACATTGGACATGCAAAGGCTGCAATTATAGATGAAGAATATGCAAAAATGTATGGGGGAAAGCTCATTTTCAGGTTTGATGATACAAATCCCGAAAATGAGAGACTAGAATATTATGCCGCAATAAAAGTAGGACTTGATTGGCTTGGCGTAAAATATGATCAAATTAAGAATACTTCTGATGACATTGAACTGATTTACAAAAAGGCAGAAGAATTCATCCAAGCTGGATATGCATATGTCTGCACATGTAACAAAGAAACCATAAGTAAGAACAGACGAGAAATGAAAGATTGTAAATGTCGTGCAGGTGATCTTTCACAAAACACAGAGCGCTGGAAAGATATGTTTGGAAAATACAAGCAGGGAGAGGCAATCGTAAGATATCGCGGAGACATGCATTCCGAGAATACAGTCATGCGAGATCCCACATTGTTGAGAATAATTGACGAGCCACACCCAATACACAAAAACAAATATCGCATATGGCCAAATTATGATTTTGCAGTAGCTATAGAGGACAGCATTGATGGAGTTACACATGCATTTAGAACAAAAGAGTATGAACTTAGAAATGATCTGTACTATGAAATTTTAGACAAGCTAAAAATGAGAAAACCTAAAGTTCTTGAATTTGCTCGATTAGAGTTTGACGGAATGCCAGTATCCAAAAGAATACTCAAACCACTTGTTCAAGAGGGCAAAGTTTCCGGCTATGATGATCCTAGGTTGCCAACTCTCGAGTCCATGCGCAGAAGAGGAATTGTTCCCGAAGCAATTAGAAAATTTGTGCTTTCGTTAAGCTTTACAAAATCTGATACATTGGCACCTTTTGATACTTTGGAGTCTTATAATAGAAAGATTATCGATTCGACTAGCATACGGCTATTCATGGTATCCGATCCTGTAAAACTAACAGTAAAGAACAACAACATAGAGAAAATAGAAATTTCAAACCATCCACAAAAAGACATGGGTAAAAGAAGCCTTCATCTTGACGGAACATTTTACGTATCAGGCGATGATGCAAAATCTCTCAAGGTTGGAGATCAGGTAAGATTGTTAGAGCTATACAATGTCAAGATAACTAAGACAGGATCAGAAATAGAGGCAGAAATTACAGACAATGAATTCAAGCCTGAAATTCCAAAAATTCAATGGGTTCCTGCACAAAATGCTGTAAAAATCGAGGTTTTAATTCCAAAAATTCTTTTTGTAAACGAACAATTTAATGAAAATAGTTTAGAAATCAAACAAGCATTGGTCGAACCATACTACTTAGAATTAAATGTGGGCGCAGAAATTCAATTCGTAAGAAACGGATATTGTAGAAAAGATTCTGCAAATCAAGTGATATATACACACAAGTGAATAAAATGAAGATTGCCAGATTACTAAAAGAAAATATAGAGACATATGGATTTGTTAATGGAGACAAAGTCCTTACAAGAGAGAGTATGACTTTTCAAACTGGTATTCCAATACCACAAAGCATCAAAGATTTTTTATTTGATGGATGGTATGACGAAATAAAACAAAAAGTGTCTCAGATGAATTTTGACAGCAACTTGTCCGATTTCAAAATTCTTGCGCCTATCCCAAATCCATCAAAAATAATTTGTCTCGCTTTTAACTACAAAGATCACGCTAAAGAGCAAAATTTAATCCCTCCAGATGAACCTGCAATAATAATAAAACCGCGCTCTACTTTGAACGGAGCCACATCAGATATCATTTGTCCATCATTCGTATCAAAACTTGATTATGAAATTGAACTTGCATTAATAATTGGAAAAGACTGCAAGAATATTTCTGAAGAAGAGGCAAAGAAAGCCATTTTTGGATACATGATACTAAATGATGCGTCAGCAAGAGACATCCAAGCCAAGGACAAACAATTTACTCGTGCAAAAGGATTTGACACATTTGCACCGTGTGGACCTTGGATAACTAGTGCTGATGAGATACCAGACCCACAAAACCTCAAGATGATGACCAAGATAAATGGAAACATTAGACAAAATTCTTCAACATCAAACATGCATCTTAAAGTAAATTCCATAGTTTCCATATTAAGCAAGGTTATGACACTTGAGAAGGGCGATATAATATCGACCGGTACTCCCGCTGGAGTAATGTTAAACAAGCCTGATGCAGTATTTTTGAAAAATAATGATAAGATAGAGATGGAAATAGAGCAACTAGGAAAGTTGGAAAATACTGTCAAGTTCGTTTAAAAAACACATTTCAAATAACCATCTAGCATTAAAATTATTAAGAGTTACAAAAGTAATCCCCATATGGGAAAGATAATTGTTGGTAAAATTTCAGACATACCGGTAGGCAAAATGCACAAAATTACAGCAGATGGAAAGGAGATACTAGTAATCAATACAAACGGCAACTTTTATGCAATAAATGATACTTGTACTCATGCAGGAGCTAGTCTTTCAGAAGGAACTTTAGATGAATGTATCGTGACGTGTGGTTGGCATGGAGCAAAATTTGATTGTAAAACAGGAAAACTCTCTGCTTTTCCTGCTAAAATAAAGGATTTACAGTCATACAAAGTAATAGTAGAATCAGATAACATCTTTTTGGAAGTATGATGCAAACCTTATAAAATAAGCATAATTAGTTTAGCTTGATCCACATGGCAGAAAAGAAAAATCAAAACACTGAGACTCTCAATGCAGCAATTGTAACACTTGAAGAGATAGCCGCAAACCCCTCAACTCCAAAAAACATCAAAAAGAGTCTAGCAGATCTTGTAGTTGAGCTAAAAAAACCCGATTATTCTGTTTCCGTACGAGCTGCTAACGCTATAAGTGCCTTAGACGAGGTAACACAGGATCCCAACATGCCATCATATGTGAGAGTCACATTATGGCAAGCTGTATCTACCCTTGAAAGAATAAGAGAATAAATTTAGTGTAAAACATCATTTCCTTGTGAAAATAGAAGAATATCTGAATACCCTTCCCAAGTCAATTATTACAGGTGAGGATGTTGATTTGCAAGACGATGCACTTCGAGAGATTTTTGAGTTTGCATCACTTGGCAAAAACGATGTTTTCTACCATTTGGGATGCGGTAATGGACATGGATTATCCATCGCATTAGAAGAATTTGGCATTAAAAAAGCTGTAGGGATAGATAACAACAATGAAAAGATTCTAGCTGCAAAAAAAATGCTAGAAAATAAAGGTCTTTCAGGTTTTACTTTAAGGTTTGAAGATATTTTGGAATCAGACATTAGCGATGCAACAGTTATTCTATTTTGGTTTTCAGATGATACTATTATAGAAAAAATGGCTCAGAAATTTTCCATGTTGAAAAAAGATTGTAGAATCATAACCATATGGGGGCCGCTGCCTGGTAACCTACCTGATAAAGTAGACTTTCCTTATATCATGAACAAGGTTCCATTTAAGAAAGCAAACAGTTTGAAAGAACAAATTATTGCAATATTTGGAACTGACTGCATAGACTTTGTTACTGCATGGGAATTCGCTGGAAGATATTCAAAAGCAGTCGCATCTAAAAATGTAGAAAATGATAGATTTCTAACAATATTACAAACTCTTGTCATTTGGATAAACGCAAAAAATCTTGGAATGGTGTGTGAGGATGATATTCCACCACCC
>DATFDB010000211.1:0-8259 GCA_035252445.1 Nitrosotalea sp.
TATGCCAGTAATGGATGCATTTTGGGGAGACAGATGCGGCTCTATTGAAGATCCGTTCGGACACAAATGGACCATATCTACACATAAAAAAGACTTGTCCCATCAAGAAATGGTAAAAGCCGGCGAAGAATTTATGAAATCAATGAAAGACATGTGCAAGACTGAATGAGTAATAGTATTGCAAATTTTGATAATCAGGTTGTAGATAAAAACATGTTTGATTTTGAAACATCGCTCAATAAATAAAAAAATAGAAAAATCAGATGTGTTGGATTGGGCTTACCCTTCCAATCATGACTACTGCTCCAACCATAATGACCGCAATTATTCCGATAGTAGGAATTGGAAATTCCGGTATTGCTGGCGCTTGTAGTGCATTTGCAATCTGCAAATTACCTACTGCACTGTCAAATGTTGCCACTTGTGAGTCGTAATTTGATGTAGAGTTGGCTCGGTAGCTAACTATGATGTACGATGAGCTTGTCTGCGCTACATCATATTTTGACTTTATCATAAATTGTCCAGTACAGTCCATTACAAGCTCTGAAAGACTTATTCCGTTTACAGTCTTGTTTGCAGTGGAATCATTGGTACATGTCTCGTTTTGCATCATTCGCTGTGACATGAATTGCGGTGTTGGCATCACACTCTTTGGCACCATTGTTATCATCATGGAAATTGGCGGACGGTGTCCTTGCATGAATTGGTATCCACCTGGAGCTGCAATTACCGAAGTTGTTCCCGAAGAGCGTTTTATTTCAAATCCGCTCCATCCGTCTGGGAGTGTGATTTGCACGCCATAGTTTGAATTAGCATAAGTTCCATTTACTGGAGTACGTTGCATATTTGACATCCCTGACTGTGACTGGTATTGTTGAGCACTAGCATAGCTTGCAAATGCCGAACTTGCAAGAGCAACAAGTACAACAAATCCTAGAAGTTTTTTGATTCGCATTACAGAGGAGGCTTTTTTCTAGTATTTATCAATTGAAGAACTTTGTTCCTGAATATGCCATTTGTGAGGCATTGATTCAAGTTAGCTATAAGCAATTCCCAGTATCAATTATCTAAATTTCAATTGAGCCAAATCTAATTCAATATTTTTTGTTTCCATTGCAATTTGATCATGTAAAATAAAATATTTATCATAAAACTTGATAAATTCCGTCTCATTTGTAGAATGAAAGAATTTTTTCATCACAAGTTTTGATTTGTTGAGTAGATTTTCTATTGATTCCAGTTTCTTTATTGTTTCGTCTCCATCTTTATAAAATAGTGTAAGACTTGAATAAAGTCGATTTCCGATATGACTTGACCTGTCCAAATCTGAAACAAATTCCTTGTATTCTTCAATGAACCTATTTGATGGCAATTCATCTTTGTTTGTTGGAAATTTTAAAAATCCTCTAATGTCATGAGATTCATCAGTGTAATCTTTTATCAGGATAAGCTTTGAAGTAGCATCTTGCTCAAATACGACGTATGCCTCAAAAATTCTGTGGATAAACCTATCTAGTAGCGTACTACTGCGTTTAAACGACTGCAGATAGTCTTCAATAATTTGGTTTTTGCTTGCCATTTTTGACTTTTTTTCTTGCCAATATCTCATCGCTTTATGCCCTACCGCAGCTCCAACTATTATAGGAATTATCGATTCTGCCAAAGAAACTGCTAATGATAAAAACAGACTAGTGTTACTTGTTTCTTGAACCTCGTTTAGGTTTAGGTTCCCGGACAAGCTCATATTTTCACCCAGCACAAATTGAGGAGCGTAGGATAAGGCAATAATCAAAATATAGAAAAAGACCATTGTTTGCTTCAAGGCAATCATATGCCTGCCACATGATAAAAAAATCTCACTATCAATTTATCAGTAAACAGACTTTTCATATAGAATTAACATTTTCGAAAGTTTATTTCTCAATGTAGATTTTTCATATAATTTTCTTCTATCCATTAGTTTGCTTTTAACGCATCAAGAAGTTTTGTGCCATCTGCTCTCCCTAAGCCAGTACATGCATCCCAACCTTTGCCTGCTTTGTAAGATCCGTTATTTCCGTTGGTAATATCTACAAAAATAGAACTAGGCATTTTGGTGTAAAGTAATGGATTGAGATACCCAACAGGATGACCGAGACCTTGATTGATTATTGCTACAAGCCCTGCATAAAGCGGTGCAACCGCACTTGTTCCACCTATGACAGTATTTTTTCCGTCTACAAGCACATCATATCCTGTTACCGGATCTGCATCTCCTGAAACATCAGGAACTCCTCTCCCCCTATGACCGTCAGGGTTTGAAGACGGAGGTACGTTTGCTCCACTTTGCCAGGTAGGAGGATCAAATACATCACTGATACCCCCACCAGTTGCACCACCGAATGGGAGGTCGTTCCAGACAATTTCATTCACAATCTTATCATTTGACGAGGTCAAGCGAGTTCCTCCACATCCCAACACATATGGGCTGGAAGCAGGAAAGTCTACGTGAGCTCTGCCATCATTTACACCATCAGATGAACCATTATCTCCGGCAGCTGCACATACTGTAATACCAAGTGCAGATGCATTCTGAAAAACTTGATTGAAAGCATTTTGTGCCTGAGTCGTCCAGCTGGATTCATCACTTCCCCAACTGATCGATATGACAGATGGTTTGTTTACAGTGTCATGTATTGCAGTATTGATAGCGTCTAAGAATCCAATGTCTGTATTTGGTGCAAAATATACAACGATGTTTGCTTGAGGTGCAATTGAACCAGCTATCTCTATGTCAAGCATCACCTCACCGTCAGGGCCGTCTGGACTCCCAGTTGGACTATTGTTTGCGCCATCAACTGAGACAGTCAATACTTTAGGCATACCAATTCCGAGATTTTCAAAATATGTTTGCAGATCTGTTGTGCGGTATCCCCCTCCAAGCTCTATGATAGCAATGGATTGACCTGTACCATCGAGTCCTTTTGGAAAATCATAAAGGTTTGCCAGTTTGTTTGGTTCGTAAGACACATGTGACGGAAGTGATTTTCCAGGCCCCTTTTCTTGGAGACGACGAAAGTGAGGTCGAGTTTGTGGTCTATTATCCAATCCAAAAACTCCCTGAACTATTTGTGACAGTTCTTGCGGTATGTGTACCGGTCCTGTCCTGCCACGATATGTACCTTCAGGGTGCTTGTACAGCGCTAATTTGATATCAAATGCCGTACAAAATGAATCAACAGTGCCTGAAAGAACTACGGTGCAGTGTAATTCGTTCTTTTTTACAACTTCAAGGTTGTGTTTGTGAGCAAATTCCTCTACCTTGGCAAGATCTTCAGAAAAATATCCGTATTTTGATCTAAATTCTTCCCTAGTTATATGACGACGGTTACTTGGAAGTTGGCTGGAGTTTTGTTCAACTCTATATGCTATTTCCATTGACAACATACGTCGAACTAGGATAGTCACCTGAATTCGTTCATTTGGTTCAGGACTGCCAACGAGACTAGAACCTGATAGCAGCGAACGCTCACTTCCTAAAAGCGGAATTTTTTGTGTTGGCGATGACATGATGATGTTTTTTCACCGTACCTTAAAAAAATCGCGTAGCTTTCTTCTAGTTTTCAACAATTACATGAGTTGCAAGTTTTGACATTTTAATCCTGTAAAAGATTTCATATATTTGCACAACAATCATTTTGAAAAAATTGTGCCAGCCTGCAATATGGAATTTGGAGGGATGTGTCTTCCAGGAAGTATTATTGTTCCAGCACCTATTGCAGAGTTGCATCCCATGACTGAACCAAAGTGTTCAAGCCCTGTAGAAACCAAGACGTCTCCCAGTTTGTATTTTACGGTCTCGTTGTTTAGTAAAAGGTTAGTAGTTCCTACGAATGCTCCCATCCATGTATTATGTCCTACAATGCTGTCTAAAATAACATCATGATGAGATATCTTTGTGCTTCCCATCATGATAGTTCGTGCAATCTCGCAACCAAATCCTATGCTGGATTTACTACCAATGGTACAATTTCTAATCAGATTTCCTGTGCCTACCTTAGAATTTTTTCCTATGTATACCGGCCCAATGATTTTATTAAAATCATCAATACATACTCCGTCGTCTATCATGCATGGACCTTTTATGACTGTCAAGTCTGCAATGCTTGAATCTTTAGAAATAGAGGTCTCATGAACCTCGTTTTCTAGAATTTCCAACATGATTTTCAATACATCCCAAGGATACACAATCGGTTTTATGACATAGTCAGATGATTTCGATCTTACCACTGCAGAATTAAGCGACAAGATCAAACATTCTGGCAAATTGGCAAGCCTTGTTTCATCGTCATATTCATCAATTTGCATTTGTGGGAAACTTGTTTGAAGTAAATTCGCGGTATGAGAAAAGTTGTGAGGTAGTAAGACATGGTCAATTGATTGATTTTCAGCAATCAATTTTTCAACATTATACACTATCAACGGTTTTCCAATTACAGATAACGATGATGTCAAACATTCACTGTTTTCTTCTAATAGGTTTTCTACCCAGTGCGAGCGATTTTCAAACACAATGGTTTTTTTCGCTCCAGTGCGAAGAGGCGAAGTTGTTACGGTTTGCATCGCACTCTCATCAATGATATCTAGCTTACGGTCTGCTTGATTATTGTCTTGGTTTTTTGCAAAATTTCCAATGCTTTCGAATCAGAAACATTAGGTTCGTAGCTTATGCACATAGTCAATTCTGGCATAAAGTAGATCAAAATATTCACTTTTTTCCTTGCCAGTTGAACAGAATGAGCAGGCCCAAGATCATCATCATGAAATTTAAGCAATTCGCGTAGAGTTCTCAGTTCAGAAGAGATCATGTTGATTTGATCGCTGCTTTTGAACATGATTGTTTTTCCTGTTTTTGTTTTGTTAAATAGCATTGATCCTTTTTCATCAGTTATCATCACATAACGCATTGTGTCATCTATAGATAGAATTTCATCAGTTATTTTCTCATAATCAACTGTGAGATATCCCAGTATTGTACCAGTTGTAGCATCAATTTTTACTTGTTTATTTCTTTTGTTAACTAGTCCAACTGAAACATTAACAGTCCATGTCGTTCCATGCAATATTGTATTCCTAATAGTTATGTCTGAATGATATTGTTCAAAGAACTTTGTAGCTATCTCCGAAGCTCTAGCGGGATCTACCAATACCAGCACATATTCATATCTTAAACTAAGAATAAAAGATCATTGCATAAATGTACTAGTACATTTTACTCCTTATTTTTCTGTCTCAACTACAATACACGATTAATGGAATGATTAATCTAAGATATTATCAAATTATGACACATATGGTTAGTTTAGAATTTTTTAGATAGTTTTTCTTTCTTCAATAACACGTCAAGAAGTAGTTCTTCAAGAATTTTTTGTTGCAACGTGAGCTTTTCATAAACCATGGATGTTTTTCTGCTCAATCAATGTTCACAATTTACAGTCCATCCTCATGACTTATCTATATTTACATAGAAATTACTAGAAAAAAAGCCTAGAAGAGATAATATGAAACGAAGAAATAGAATGTTTTTATCAATTTAGTTGTTGCGCAAGGCATACAAGAATTTTGATATTTGTTTTATGTAAGCATATTCTCCAAGTTCTTCTTTGATAATTTTTATTATTCTGTAACGAGTCTTGTCTTCCAATTTAGAAAGAACTGTATTTAGATATTCAGGATGCTTGTAACAGTTTAGAATATGGCAGTTGTAATCATGCTTTAACAATTTTACCACTTTCTCATATGTTTCAACCCCAGTAACGAGAAGGGCAACTTCAATAGAAACAGACACTAGAGTTGCTCTCGTATCATTTGGGCCAGACGCTCCTTGATAGAATAATGCGGTTGTAGATTGCCTGCTCACACCATTATAGCCATTTTTATTTATTTAAGTTACAATGGAAAATTCTTCTATTAGAATTTTATAGATTTACTTTTCAATAATTTGTAGATCAATAGCTGTCTAAAGCAATGACAAATGCAGATATTATTGGATATGATAGATAATTGTTTAATGAGCGCCTAATAGAGTACATTATTGACACATATGATATCCCACATGATTCTCTAAGAACATGGCATAAGTGGTCTGGCTTGTCCAAATAATCACAAAAACAATGATCAAATCTTTCATGGAGATTTTGTGCCACACGTGAATTTGTGGAACCTTCAAACAAAGCCCGTTCAATTGCGGCGCATAGTATCAATCTTTGCACATAGTTGTTGTTTTGAAGATCAAACTCACTCATTTAGATTTAGACCAGATAAAATCAAAAAGAATTCTCATAGAGTATAGCAGTGCGACAGAATTACTCCAAAATGCTATTGCTTGTATCTTGTAATCATTAGTATGTCGTATGTAAAATAACAGCTCACTGTCATTTATCACAAAACAGAGATTGGGATGTATATCGTTAGGCGTTTTCTTAATCTGCATGCCTTTGAATTTCTTAGCAACTGTGCTTATAAGGGCAGTTTGGGATACAAGTAGCTTCAGGTCTTTCGCATCAGAATCAAGCATGGTAAACATATTGGAATTATAGAATTTCATGAGGTTTTTTTCTGAACCTATTATCTGAACTTCTTTAGAGTTTTTCAGGATCTCGCACACCTTTGCATGGATTTGATTAGTGCCTTCTAAAATTCGAAATCGTTCGTCATTATTAGGCGTTTTTTCATTTAAAAAATCAGGTATCATATTCCACAGGCTGACTAAATTCTTGCTATTTTGCTCCAAGTTGTTAATTCGTTGTTTTTCCACGTTTACCAAATTCCATATGGCCTTATCAAGGGGCATTGCCACAAATCTCATTGGATGCTGCATTGTAGAGTATACAACTCCTTTATTCACTAAAATTTTTAGTAAGTTATAGGTTTCAGTACGAGGGATTTTCAATGCTTTGACTATATCAAACGCAGTTTTTGCACCATATTTCCCAAGATAAATATACACTTTAGATAGATTTGCAGTAAAACCAAACTGGGAGAGTTCTTTTTGTAAATTTACTAGGTGATCTTGAAAGTTGATTCTATTACTTGAATCTTGATTGAATAATATTTGTTGAATATGATCATCTTTCACAATAGAAAAACATCTTCATAGTATAAAATCATTAGGCATATTTACTATGGAATTAGAAAATGTAGTAAAAATTCCAATATCAACAATTATTTTCGTTACAGAATCAACAGAAATTTTGTGTATAGATCTTCTTCATGCAACAAGACAACATATGAAGTCTTGATACATATTGTTATAGTATAACAATAATCTATAATACAATTGTAAAATGTATTCTGTAATACAACAGATTATTTGTATTATCTTACATCATACAATTAGTAGCAAGATAATTTTCAACATACATGTTATTTCAGCGTGAAATATTAGATAGAATATTTCTAGTAGATTCTATGTCTACGGATTTAATTTTTTCTCAATATGACATATTGAAGTGCGTATAAACAAAACAAAATCAATAACGTTTGAATTTGAAGAAGACCAAAATGTTGAATATGATGAGTGGGAGCTTGAAGCAGACGAGTGGGGAATGGAGCAAAATAATTCTAGTCATGATGACGATATGATGCGTTTTTGAAAGCGTGCGAATATCTTTACATGTAATTTACTAGATTTGTATTAGGAATTGATAATTCATAGCAATCACGTCTAGAGAAAAAATGTATAGAAGAATATTAGACGATGATTAAATAAAATACCATCAATCAATTTGTATGAAAATACTAGCTATCGGGGCACACCCAGATGATATTGAGTTAGGATGTGGAGGCATGCTCATCAAAGCTGCAAGGGGCGGACACGAGGTATTTATGTATACACTCACAAGAGGCGCTGCGTCAGGCGATCCAAAACAAAGAAGCGAAGAATTACGCCGTTCTGCACAATTCATAGGAGCAAAACAGCTTTGGATAGATAACTTTGAGGATTCCAAGCTTACCGTAACAAGTGATCTAATAAACCATATAGAATATTTCATAAACAGAGCAAACCCAGACCTTATTCTTACCCATTCTCATGGCGACATACATCACGATCACAGAGCTATAGCAGCAGCAACCACGGAAGCTGCCAGATTCAATTCCAACGTATTATCATACGAAATACCACTAAGTAGAAATTTTGAACCAAAGATATTTTATGACATATCAGATGTTGTCTATGAAAAGGTAGAATTAATTGAAATATTCTGGTCGCAGCAAAGC
>DATFDB010000212.1:0-5471 GCA_035252445.1 Nitrosotalea sp.
TGATAACTCATTTATAATAACTCTGTGTAGTTATATCAAATTGAAACACAAAGAAGAATTTGCTGTTTGTGTTCAATGTAGAAATCCCATTGAAAAATGTGTTTGTGTATGCCCATTCTGTGGAGAACGTGACAAATGTGAATGCGCTTTGTTTGATGCAGCCACTGGTGGCTAGACCGAAAAACAAGAATCATAGCATTATTAATATTTGATGAAAGTCTAGATTCAACGTGAGCTCAATAGATCTAACGTGGGTTATAGGCGGTCCTCAGGGAGGAGGAGTTGAATCTGCTGCTAACATATTTGCCGGAGCTTGTGCTGGTTGTGGACTGCAAGTCTTTGGGAAGAGAGAATATTACTCAAATATCAAAGGAGAACATAGCTATTTTGGAGTCAGAATCTCTGACAAGCAAATTCGCTCTAATGTGACTGGCATTACGATGCTTGCTGCATTTGATGCAGAAACCATATTCAGACACGCAGATGATGTGTATAATGACGGTGCGATTGTATACGAATCAGATCTTGAACAAATTAAAGTCGATGAGGTGCCAACTCTTGATAAGCCATTTCGGGATAGACTGGAAAAACGTCTGTCATCAAAAAATAAATCGTTTACTGTAAAAGGAGTACTAGAAGAAGCAAAAGAAAGAGGCGTCACTTTATACCCTGTGTCATTTAAGACAATACTTTCTACATTGGCAGATGATATGAAAAATCCGGCAATCCGAGGTATGTTTCGAATGTTAAACGTTCTATCTGTGTCTGTATCGATTGGTCTGCTTGGTTTACCTTCTGATACACTGTTGCGGTCGGTAGATGGAGTATTTTCAAGCAAACCCAAGATAGCAGAGATGAATAAACATGCAGCGACCTATGCATATAATTTTGCAACTGCCAAGTATCAAAAATTCAAATATCAACTGTCTCAAGTCCAGAAAAAACAAGATACAATTCTTGTTCAAGGCTTTCAATCTACAGGGCTAGGAAAAATAGCAGCAGGGTGCAGATTTCAATCATATTATCCAATTACACCAGCATCCGATGAAAGTGTATTTTTAGAATCTCACGAAACATTTGATGTTGAAAATAACAGGCCGGGCTCCACTATAATTGTACAAACTGAAGATGAAATTTCTGCAATAGGGATGCTAATTGGTGCGGCATTGACAGGTACAAGGGCTGCTACTAGCACATCAGGACCAGGATTTTCTCTTATGGCAGAAGCACTTGGTTGGGCTGGAATAAACGAGGTACCAATTGTTGTTACACTTTACCAACGAAGTGGCCCATCAACAGGGCTTCCAACAAGACACGGGCAAGATGATCTCCTTTTTGCAATATATGCGGGACATGGAGACTTTCCAAGAATTGTTTATGCCTCTGGGGACATTGAAGAAGGATTTTACGACACTGCAAAATGCTTCAATTTTGCAGAAACATTCCAAATCCCTGTCATTCACATGATGGATAAATTCATTGCAAGTACTGTGGCAAGCGTGAAGAGGTTTGATCCAAAAAAGATTACAATTGAACGAGGCAAACTCTTAGAAAAAATAACTAGTGATGATTACAAACGTTTTACCCCTTCACAAGATGGCATATCTCCAAGGTCAAGACTGGGGTTAGAAAATGGTATATTTTGGAATACAGGAGATGAAAGTGACATAGAGGGGCATATCTCAGAAGATCCAGAAAATAGAATATACAAGATGGATAAAAGGGCAAAAAAGCTCGAAGTTGCACTGGATACAATTCCAAAGGAAGACCAGGCAGTAAATCATGGAATCTCTGACTTTTGCATCGTAAGTTGGGGTTCTACCAAAGGGCCAATCCTTGATGCAATTGAAATGTTAAGAAAAGATAACTATAATGTTGGATTTGTACAGGTAAAGATGTTGCAACCATTTCCCACAGACCATGTAAAGTCATTACTTCAGAATGTTAAAACCATAATAGATGTAGAAGCAAATCATTCTGCACAACTTGGAAAACTATTAAATGAAAATTTAGATCGTAAAGTTGACTATTATATTGTTAAATATACTGGAAGAGCAATGACTTGTTCGGAGTTGTACGAGTCAATTAAAAAGATCATAGACGGCAAAGCTGAAAAAAGACAGGTGTTATCATATGGCGTCTAATTTGGCAGATTACAAGACCGAGGTCCACAATGACTGGTGCCCAGGATGCGGTGATTTTGGAATTGTAAGTGCAATTCAAATGGCATTGGCAGAAATGGCAATACCCAGACACAAGGCTGCAATATTTTCTGGAGTGGGATGCTCTGGCAAGACCTCGCACTATGTCAATGTTTACGGCGTACACACGTTACACGGAAGAGTGTTGCCCTTTGCACAGGGTGCAAAGCTTGCAAATCCTGGGATGACAATAGTAGCAGCAGGAGGTGACGGAGACGGACTAGGTATAGGGGCTGGTCACTTTGTTGCTGCAGGAAGAAGAAACGTGGACATGACTTATCTCATATTCAATAATGCTGTATATGGCCTCACAAAAGGACAAGCTTCTCCTACTCTAAAACTTGGCTTGAAAACAAAATCACTTCCAGAACCAAATGTAAACCAATCTGTGAACCCAATAGCATTGGCAATAGCAAGCGGTTTTACATTTGTTGCAAGAGGATACGCGTATGATGTCAGACAATTAAAAGATCTGATAATTGCTGCTGTAAAACACAAGGGCCTTTCTTTTCTTGATGTCTTGCAACCATGTCCTACCTATAATGACATTAACACAAGAGATTGGTTTGCAGGTATGGATCACATTGATGAGATGACAAAAAAACCCCGCCCGAGAATTTACAAACTGGAAGATACAGGATATGATCCAGTCGTACACATAGACTCTCCAGATGAGGAAAATGCAAAGTTAACCCAAGCTCTCATAAAGTCAAACGAGTGGGATGATAAAATCCCAACAGGAATATTTTATAAAAATGAAATAATAGCACCATATGACGAAAGAATAGCTGATAGGATTCCAAACTATCTTGAAAACCCACCCGCCTATCAAGAAATTTCATCTAATGGCAAACCTATAACTGACATCTCAAAAATTCTAGATTCACTTCAGGTCTAGGACCCCCAATAGAGCAACGTGTTCTTCCAATGTAAAGAGAACATAATTCGATAATTGCAATGATATAAGTTATTAGCATGATGTACAGAAGAATAGTTCTACATTGAATTTAGAGGAAGTTAACAAGATATTCCGAAAATCAATTATCAAAGGGTACTTCGAACCAAGCCTGCTAAACCTTGATTTCAAGAAATCGAACCTAAAACATCCAACCATACGAGATGATGGGCTAATGCAGACAAATCTACTGCATCTCTTTTTTGACATTGAGACAGGTTCTGATTACCCAGACGGGGATGAATGGTTGATGGCAGAATTTCTGTTTCCTTATAGCATAAAACTACCTGATAATCTAAAAGGGCCTGATTACTTTAGTACGATGTCTGTAGGTGAGGGGAAGAGCTTTTGGAGGCACAGAGAGCTCATACGATACAAATACGGTAAATCAAAAAAACTTGAAGAGTCTCTTGATTTTATAGAAAAAAAATACCGTGAGCTAAACTCTATGCTGGAACCTTTAGAAAAGGAAATTAAATAGCGCCCTACCTGTTCTGGAAAATCTATATTCCATTTTCCGGTAAGTTGTAATCAATATTCCATCTCTGAGTCCTGTCGTCAAAATAGTACGTTACTTCAGAAATATTTTTGGGTATTTTTTGTGGGTCTAGATGATATGGAAGAAGTTCTAAAACAAAATCTATTTTATCAATTGCAGAATCAAACAGGTTCCTCTCACCTAGATCTAGGGCGAATTTTATGCTTGGCTTACCAACAAACTTGAGATAAACTCGTAATGTTTTTCCTTCACCACGTCTTCTCTTGAATTCTTTGAATATTGCTTTGATTTTATCCCATCTTGCTCTTCCAAACCACTTGAAAAACGCATCATTGAATGCAAGAGGGAAAACAATGTCGATTAATGTAGTAAAATCATCATCTGGCTGTTCTCGTTTGTCTTCTTCTACTTGAAACAAACTGTGAAGAAGGCTATACAATACCTCCAATTCCCAAGGCGATACGCCATAGAATTTCATCGAAAGCGGAAGCTTACTGCTCATACAATCTAATTCTAAAAAAATTCTAATTAAAGTTTCAATTCGTTTTACGAAGGGATTTGCCTTTGGATGAAAAGCATCTAGAATGCAGGTATGTTATTGAATATGTATAATCTGACTAGTTCATTTGCTCGTTTATACTGGTGTTCTGCATTCCCAATTTTTGCATAATAAATATCATCTAGTATCTCTTTTTCCTCTTTTGTTATCTTTCTGCCAAGCAGGTAATCATAACTTGGACCGTCGTAAAATATTGTCTTGGCAAATCCCATAAACACATCTGCAAATAAATTGTCATGTGAAACTATGTTCAGTTTTGCTGAACTCATGGCCTCCCCAATGAAACAATGTCTGCTGTGTTCTTGTTTCAATGTATTTTTGGTAGCAGAAGATGCTATCTTAGTCCTCTGCAACAAAGAAAGATGATTCCATAACCATTCCACCTTGTTGAGATACTCTAGTTCTTGTCCATTTAACGCATGGCTATTGTCCTTCCATGACATTGCCATCATTGTATTGGTAGAACATTAATTTAAGAATTGAATATCAATACGACTAATTCTATTTTGGCTCTAGATTGTTAGAAGGTACTTGAATAAGTATAGGATGCCTGTAGCTCCTATGAAAAATACCATTGGCTTCCATGCCAAAACTGGAAAGCTTGGGGTTTTGAGCTGGACCATGTAATTGTCAATCACTGCTTTGACATACTTTCGTATTCTCTCGTTCCAAATCTTGTATTCGATCTGGTGTTTCTTGAGCAAGACCTCAATTTCGTACAAGACTGGCGTACGCTGGCAAAATAGGTGTTGGAGATAGTCTCGCGAAACTTCAACTTCTGCATGTATTGCAACCAAACCCTTTTTCATCTCAAGTAATCGTACGTGCATTTCCCATGGTTTTTTGAGTTTTAATGATAAACCATGACCTATCTGCGTATTTTGCTTGTGCTCAAATTTTACATGTGTGAAACCTTCATGAGCAAAGATCTTTAGCAATTCATCCACACTTTTTTTTACCACAATGGTGAGTTGCTCTACACCATTTGTATCCACTTTTACCTTTTCGCTCACTCCATTTAGGAGTGATACTGTTTTTGGATACCGAGTGAGGAATTCCATAGTCAGCCGTCAAATTTACCTCTATTAAAACTATAGTTGTATTAGATTCTCGTTCCTAGTCCACGAACATACACACACTGATCATATGATATGGCCATCTCATTTTCGTGAATCTGCCTATCTGTGAGCTTGGCACCTGAATCTCTCACGAGTGCAGCAGGTATGGCTTCAGCTCCTTCGCCCATCTTGAGGTTTG
>DATFDB010000213.1:0-11438 GCA_035252445.1 Nitrosotalea sp.
CAATTGACCAAAGTGCAACAGGGTTTCGAATAAAATGATCAAGTTTGGAATTCAACAGGGGTTGAATGTTGCTCGACTTGGGCTAACAGAAGATCAAATCCTTACAGCATGTGTACTTGCTGACAAAGTAGGATATGATTCGATTTGGTACATGGACCACAGCAACGTCCCTCAGTGGAATCATGCAATTGTAAATGACCCATGGGTTATGCTCTCAGCCATAGCTTCGATTACAAGCAAAGTCGAGCTTGGAACATGTGTAACCGATGCAGTCAGAAGACATCCTTCAAACATTGCACTATCTACAATTACACTTGACAGAGTCTCACATGGAAGGGGGACTTTAGGAATTGGTGCAGGTGAAGCACAGAACATCAAGGAATTCAAAATACAATGGGACAAACCCGTAGGAAGATTTGAAGAACAGTTACAGGTAATCAAATTACTTTTTGGCTCTTCTCCAGAGCATCGTGTAAATTTCAAGGGAGAATTTTACCAGCTTGAAGAAGCATGTCTCCAGGCAAAACCAATACGAGACCCGCACCCGCCAATATACATGGCAGCAGGTGCACCACGAACTCTGGCGCTATGTGGAAAATATGGAGACGGATGGATTCCAATAGGATACACGCCAGAGCTTTACGAAGAGCATGTCAAGGCAATCAAGCAATCCATGAAAGAAAACGGCAGAGACAGCTCCAAGTTTCAATTTGGTGTAGATATCGACGTATACTTTGCAGATGATGCTGAAGTTGCATGGGCAAAGATGAAAAATGCAGTAAAGGTAAGCCTTTTCAAGCCCGAAGTTCTCAAGGTGCACGGAATAAAAGATATTGCCGGTTTTGATTTCAAGAAATATTTCACAGAGTATTCAATGTCAAATCAAGAGTGGATAGTCAAGATGAGAGAAGCTGCACAGACAATACCTGACCAAGTCGCACGCTCCTCAATTGGAATGGGAACGCCAGATGACATCATACCAGTATTTGAGAGATTCATCAAGGCAGGAGTCAATCACTTTATTGTAAGATTCTGGGGTTCTGGATACTTTGGTTCAATAGACAAATTTGCATCAACAGTTCTACCTTACTTTAAAGACCAAAACAACCCAAGAAAATAATCGTTCTTTACAGATATCTGAATATAGTCATCTTCTCAGAGTTTGGAAGATCCGACACAAGGGCAAAGTTGTACAGAGGGTAGGATTTTTTGTATTGTTTCATAAAGCTCCACGCTACGTCATGAGTCTTAAATTCGTCCCTCATTCCCTCAATCTTGAACTCCGTGCCAAAGACATCAAACACTTTGATAAAGTATTTTTTTGGTTTTTTGTGCGGCTTTGCCTTGAGTAGCCATGCAATGGCAAACACAAAGACTGCCAGCATTATCATGGCAGCACCAATCTCTTTGAGGTGCACCCAAAAGATGGACGGAATTGTATCGCCAAACAAGCGGTACACAAAACTTGAAAATCCTGCAACTGTTGTACCTATTATCAAAAATGCTCTAAGACTGTACTTGTCAGTACCAGATGCCATGCCCATAGTAGTATCAACCCCAATTTAACTATTAGAGCCATAGGATGAAATACTCAGTAATGAATAAAAGATCATGCAGCTTCTCGGACGGCTTGAAATCAAATCAAAGGAAAAGATCGCAGAGTTTCTAAACAGCCAGCAGACTGGCAGGATTTGCAGTATAGATAACAACGGATACCCACAGATAATTCCCATGAATTTTGTGTATGCAAAAGATGCAATCTATATGCACTCTCACATCAAGGGCGAAAAGCTTGAAAACATATCAAGAAATCCCAAAGTCGGCTTTGAGGTAGACAAGAGCTTGGAGTTTTTGCCGTCTTACTTTACTCACCCAACAGACGCATCGCAGGCAGACACGTTTTACATCAGTGTTGTAATCAAAGGGCACGGAAGCCTAGTAATGGACAGGCATGAAAAGACATTTGCACTCAACGCATTGATGGAAAAATACCAGCCTGAAGGCAAGTATGAAAAGATAAGGCCTGACATGCATGTTTTGGATGAGGTTGCAGTAATCAAGGTCGTACCAGAGACAATGCGTGGTAAATACAAGATAGGCCAGCATCTTGATAAAAAAAAGAGGTTAGAGATTGCAAGATTTATTCTTGAGCGAGACTCGCCTACTGCAAAAAATACAGTAGAGACAATGGGCGTAAAGCATACAAAAGACGGGCTTGATGCAGAAGAAGATCCAGTCTGGTAAAAGAATTCATTTTTTGCAATTCCAAGTCAAAGGTGTGCAAATCTCAAAGTTTTAGTTAGGAATCGACCAAAACAAGAGTGTCTTGCTCCAGAACCCTACATATGAGCTTGTATCAGATTTTGTACCAACAGGCGACCAGCCTCAAGCAATAGAGATGCTTGCAGATGGGATAAGAAAAAAGAAGATCCAGACATTGCTTGGGGTAACAGGAAGCGGCAAGACGTTTACAATAGCCAATGCCATACAGAGAACTGGAAAAAACACGCTAGTAGTATCCCACAACAAGACACTTGCGGCCCAGCTTTATTCAGAGCTAAAACAGTTCTTCCCAAAAAACAATGTCGGATACTTTGTCAGCTATTATGATTACTACCAGCCTGAGAGCTATATTCCCCAAACTGACACTTACATAGAAAAAGACACTCAGATAAACGAAAAAATAGAGAAGATGAGGCTAGAGGCAACTGCCATGTTGCTCTCAGGCGAGCCTACAATTATTGTTGCAACTGTTTCCTGCATTTACTCACTTGGCTCTCCTCGCGACTGGGAAACAATGTCAATTACTGTAGAACAGGGAAAAGAGACAAGTCGTACATCATTAATCAAAAGTCTTGTAAACGCAAGATATGAGAGAAACGATACTGAGCTCTTACCTGGAAGATTTAGGATAAAGGGGGATACGATAGACGTCATACCTGCATATTCTGATTCAATTGTCAGAATATCCATGTTCGGAGATGATGTGGAAAAGATATCAATTTGCGACCCAGTCTCGCTTAAAGAAAAAAAACAGACATCCATGATCAAAATTTATCCTGCAAAGCATTACCTAGTTGCATCCGATGTCAGAAAAAAAGCAACAGAGTCAATAAGAAATGAACTGAAGGAAAGGCTCCGCGAGTTGCCAGAGCTTGAGCGACAAAGACTTGAGATGAGAACAAAGTATGACCTTGAAATGATAGAAGAGCTTGGATACTGTTCTGGAATTGAAAATTATTCAAGACATTTTGACGGCAGGCTGCCAGGGGAACCACCATTTTGTCTGCTTGATTTTTTCGGGGATGATTTTTTGCTTGTAATAGACGAGTCTCATGTGACACTTCCACAATTGCATGGAATGTACAACGGTGACCACACAAGAAAAAAATCGCTCATAGATTACGGATTTAGACTGACAAGTGCATTTGATAACAGGCCATTGAAATTTGACGAATTTGAAAAATATATCAAAAATACCATCTTTGTATCGGCAACGCCAGGAGAATACGAGCGCAAAAAAAGTTTCCAGATAGTTGAGCAACTTATCAGGCCAACTGGACTTGTAGATCCAGAAGTAGAGGTAAGAAAGACAGAAGACCAGATGGATGACTTGATACTTGAGATCAAAAAACGCGTTGAGAAAAACCAGAGGGTTCTTGTCACAACTCTGACAAAACGCATGGCCGAAGACTTGGCAGAATACCTCTCAAAACACAAGGTAAAGGTAAGATATCTTCACTCTGAGATTGAAAACCTTCAGAGAACTGAGCTTATCAGGTTGCTTAGACTTGGCGAATTTGATGTAATAGTAGGAATAAACCTGCTTCGAGAGGGGCTAGACATTCCTGAAGTATCCCTTGTTGCAATCCTTGATGCAGACAAGGAAGGATTTCTCAGAAACATTACAAGTTTGATTCAGACATTTGGGCGAGCGGCAAGAAATGTGGACGGCAAGGTGATAATGTATGCAAACAACATTACGCAATCCATGAAGCTTGCAATGCTTGAAACAGAGCGTAGGCGTAAAAAGCAGGTTGAATACAACAAGAAGATGAAGATAACACCGACTACCATAGTCAAGGCGATACCGCAACAGACAATCCAGTTAGACGAAACAAAACACATGTCGCGCCACGACCTTGAGGTTTTTGCCATTGAGCTTGAATCATCCATGAAGAGGTTTGCCGAAGAGCTTGACTTTGAGCATGCAATAGAATATAGAGACAAGCTGACAAAAATCCAAAAAGAACTAGCAAAATGAACGACAAACTAATCATCCGTGGCGCACGACACCATAATTTAAAAAATATCAACCTAGACATTCCTAAAAACAAGCTTGTAGTGATAACAGGCCTTTCAGGTTCTGGCAAGTCTACACTTGCATTTGATACAATATACGCTGAAGGCCAGCGAAGATACGTAGAGTCACTTTCTGCGTATGCAAGACAGTTTTTGGAGATGATGGACAAGCCTGATGTAGATTCTATCGAGGGCCTCTCTCCTGCAATATCAATTCAGCAGAAAACTACAAGCAGAAATCCAAGGTCAACAGTCGGTACGATAACAGAGATTTACGATTATCTAAGATTGCTTTATGCAAGAATAGGAATACCACATTGTCCTAAATGTGCAAGAAAAATATCAAACCAGTCAGTCGAGTCAATCTGCGAATCAATTCTCAAAGAATCTGAAGGCCAAAAGATAATGATTCTTGCTCCTCTGATTCAAAGAAAAAAAGGAACATATGAGAAATTGTTTGAGCAGGTCAAAAAATCAGGTTATTCTAGAATTCGAGTCGACGGCGATGTGATTGAGCTAAATGGAGAATTTCCTGTTCTTGACAAGCAAAAATGGCATAACATAGAAATCGTAGTTGACAGGCTCAAAGCATCCTGGGAAGAAAAAAGCAGGCTCTACGAATCAATCCAGACTGCGACCAAGGCAAGCAAGGGCACAGTCATGGTGCTCAATGGTGAGGCAAAGACATTTTCCCAAAACAACGCATGTCCACACTGCGGTATTACCATAGGCGAGCTTGAGCCAAGGGCATTTTCATTCAACTCCCCATTTGGAGCATGCAAGACATGCCATGGCCTTGGCGTAAAGATGGAGTTTGACCCAGACCTTTTGATTCCTGACAAGTCAAAGTCAATTCTTGACGGGGCAATTGTACCATGGTCTGGAAGGTTCTCGTCATTTAGAAGGCAAACTCTGCGAGATGTTGGAAAAAAATTCGGCTTTGACCTTATGACGCCAATAAACAAGATGACTCCAAGACAGCTCAATGTGATACTGTATGGCACAGATGAGCTTGTCAAGTTCTCCTATGAGGCCCAGACAACTGACTCAAGGTGGCAGTACACAAACACTTTCAGCGGAGTGATACCAAGCCTTCAGAAAAATTTTGCAGAGACAGATTCAGAATCAAAAAGAGAGGATCTGAGCAGGTTTATGCGCGAGACTCCGTGTAATTCTTGCAAGGGCAAAAGGCTCAAAGACGAGGCCTTGGCTGTCTTGATAAATTCCATGTCAATCATGCAAGTCTGTGATCTTTCAATTGATTCCTGCTATGAATTCTTCAGCGGTCTGAAACTTACAGAGACTGAAAAGTACATTGCAAAGTCAATACTCAAAGAGATTCTATCAAGGCTTGAATTTTTGAAAAACGTCGGACTAAACTACCTTACATTGAACAGAGTGAGTGCCACACTTTCAGGTGGAGAATCACAAAGAATAAGGCTTGCAACCCAGATAGGCTCAAACCTTACAGGAGTGTTATATGTCTTGGACGAGCCAACAATTGGACTACATCAGAGAGACAATGCCAAGCTTATCAAGACCCTTCTCAAGCTGCGAGACCTTGGAAATACCATACTTGTAGTAGAGCATGACGAAGAAGTTATGCGAAGCTCTGACTGGATTGTGGACTTGGGTCCTGGTGCGGGAGTGCATGGCGGAAATGTAGTCTATACAGGAACAGTGGAAGGCATACAAAAAAGCAAGGAATCTGTCACAGGCCAGTATCTCCAAAATCACAATGCAATAAAGCTTGCAAAAAAGACGCGCCAGCAAAAAGGCAGGCTTGTTGTAAAAGGAGCAGCCGAGAACAATCTCAAAAATATTGATGTCGAGTTTCCGCTTGGTTTTATGATATGCGTTACAGGCGTTTCAGGCTCTGGCAAGTCCACCCTTGTAAATGACATATTGTTTACTGCACTTGCCTCACACTTTTATGGTTCTGTTGAGAGGGCTGGAAAACACAAGACAATCCAAGGCCTAGAGCATATTGACAAGGTAATAGGAATAGACCAGTCACCCATAGGAAGAACGCCCCGCTCAAACCCTGCCACATATATCGGTGCATTTACGCCAATCAGGGAACTTTATGCAGGCACCGAACTTTCAAAAGAGCGCGGCTATGCACCTGGACAATTCTCATTTAATGTAGCAGATGGGCGATGCTTTGCATGTGAAGGCGATGGAGTAAAAAAGATAGAGATGCAATTTTTGTCTGACGTTTATGTGGTGTGCGACGAATGCAAGGGCAAACGATACAATTCTGAAACACTTTCTGTACTATACAAAGGAAAAAACATTTCAGATGTTCTTGCAATGACAGTTGATGAGGCACTAGAGTTTTTTGAAAACATTCCATCAATTCAGAGAAAGCTCAAGACAATAGCAGATGTTGGCCTTGGATACATCAAACTTGGCCAGCCTGCAACTACACTGTCTGGAGGCGAAGCGCAAAGAGTAAAGCTTGCATCAGAGCTATCAAAAAGAGATACGGGCAGAACGCTATACATCTTGGATGAGCCAACGACAGGATTGCATTTTGCTGATGTTCAAAAGTTGCTTGAGGTTCTAAACAGGCTTGTCAATTTGGGAAATACAGTAATAATCATAGAGCATAACATGGATGTTATCAAAAATTCTGATTGGATAATTGATTTGGGTCCAGAAGGCGGCCACGGGGGAGGGACAGTTGTTGCATCAGGCTCCCCTGAACAAGTTGCACAAAATCCCAAAAGCTATACAGGGCAGTACTTGAAGCCCTTGCTGAAAAATGGTTCTTGACATATCAACACTGAGCATACCATCACATTCCGGAATTTACATTATGAAAGATTCCAAAGATGGCATACTGTACATAGGAAAGGCAAAGAACCTAAAAAATAGAGTAAGATCATATTTTGTCAAAAACCAAAACTACAAGACGCAGAAGCTTGTTGAAAAGATACATGATATCGAGTTTGTTTTAACGGACAACGAAGAAGAGGCATTCCTGTTAGAGTCCAACATGATAAAGCGATACAGGCCCCCCTACAATATCGAGCTAAAGGACCAACAGAGATACACGTATCTTAGAATCACAAATGAAGAATTTCCCCGTCTCATGGTGGCAAGAAGAACCAGAACAGGTGAATTCTTAGGCGGAGGCAAGGTATACGGGCCATTTACGCATGGAAGCTCAAAGATGCTCTCAATTGGGCTTCTGAGAAAGACGTTCAAGATAAGAATATGCAAAAGGCTCCCAAAAGAGGCATGCCTTGAATACCACTTGGGCAATTGCGAGGCACCATGCCAGTTCGAGTCAGGACGGATACAATACCCAGAACATATCACAGAACTAGAATCAATTCTCAAGGGAAAGCAAAAACTTGGAGATTTTGTAGAAAAACTCGAGTCTGAGATGAAAGAGGCGTCATCCAGTTTGCAATACGAACGTGCAAAAGAGATTCGCGAGACTCTGCAGAGACTGCAGAATTTGCAGACAAGACAGAAAATGGAAACAGTTGGCAGTACAGACGAAGAATACTTTGGAATCAGGATAAAAGAGCATACTGCACATGTCATGGGTTTTAGGCAGACACATGGCGTTATCAAGGACAGAAACAAGTTTTCATTTGATCTTGTAGGTGACAATTCTTTTTCAAACTTTTTGTCGCAGTATTACTCGACAAACCCAATTCCAAAACACGTCATAGTAAGTGAATCACCCGAGAAGAAAGAAATTCTGGAAGAGATGTTTTCACGCACTGCAGGATTCAAGATTAACATAGTTGTGCCATCGGGCGGAAAACGAAAAGAAATGATTAGCCTCATACTGAGAAACATTGACCTTTCACTATCCAAAGGCGCCGACCCTGCACTAGTTGAGCTGCAAGAAAAACTTGAGATGGAACAAGTACCAAAAAAGATAGAGTGTTTTGACATCTCAAACCAAGGAACAGATTATGCAGTGGGCTCGATGTCATGTCTTGTAGATGGAAGGCCATTCAAATCTGGATACCGCAAATTTAGGATAAAGACAGTGGAAGGAAGAGATGATTTTGCCATGATAAACGAGATAGTGAAACGAAGATACCTTAGGCTGCGCCAAGAAAACGCAAAGATGCCCAATTTGGTACTAATAGATGGAGGACGTGGACAGCTAAATGCCGCACTTGGTGCACTCAGGTCAATAGGTGTAAAGATACCAACTGTGTCACTAGCTAAAGAAAACGAGGAGATTTACCATCCAAACCTGAAATCGCCAATTGTTTTGCCCCGCAACAGTCCTGCTCTGAAGGTTTTGCAGCATGCAAGAGACGAGGCGCACAGGTTTGGCGTTGCATATAACAGGTCGTTACGTAAAATTCAAAAATAATCATCTAGTGCGTTTTCACTTAGTGGTTGTGCATCGTATCCAAGTTTTACAAGATCTGACGCAAACTCTTCTACAAACCCATGTACAGTATAGATCTTCTCTGGGCTGCAGTCTTTGACAAGCTGAAGTAGCTCACTGTAATCACAATGGTCGCTTAATGGTATCGAGTAGTCGTGTTGTCGTGCAAACGCAAACCTTGGAGATTGCGCCCACCCGCTAAAGCCGACCGTGATAGCGTCATACTTTGATTTCATGTGCTGCACAAATGCATTTTTGCCACTAAGGTTTGGTGCAATCATAAGCCATGGCTTTTTGTTTAACAGTCCAGAGATTTCTGCCTCCGAATGACCCATCGAATCGTGCAAGTCTACCCCAAATTTTCTATAAACATCATTTACTTTTTTTACCGAATCATGATAATATGGAGCCCAATGAGAAAACAGATACGACAAAATCTGTGCCTTGCCAAGTTCATATCCCAAAAGTATCACAGGCTTTCCCCTAGAGTATGAATCAGAGATTATCTCGTTGACTCGTTTTACTATCTCATCTATCTTTGGAAATACGTATTCTGGCATCCCAAATGTGCACTCTGTTATCAGAATCTTACATTTTGGTGCCTTTGCACCTTTCATAAAAGCCCGCTCTCGGATGCTGATATCCCCAGTGTAAAAGACATCGTCACCAAACAGCAATCCTTTTGCCCCAAGAATGTGTCCCGCGTCAATTAACGAGAAATTTTCGTACTCTTCACGATAGTTCTCAATTGAATATCCACGAACCTTTGCAATCTCGCTTGTCTGCTTTGATGTCAAGACCAATCCCCCGTTCTGCCTATGAAGGTGGTCAATGTGTGCGTGTGAAACAAAAGTAATTCCATTTTCGGTTCCTTTCTTTGGGTCCAGATTGACCTGAACTCCATTGTGGGTTGACACTATACCATTAGAAGTCATCTTTACAACTTGCTTCAAATTGAAATTTCGGTGAAATGCATCGGATATAAATTGCAAGATTGATCGAGTGCAACATCTAGTCTAAAGGGATTCAAATGCGATCTTTATTGATCCCTCAGAGTAAGATGTTTATTTACAGAAAAACAAACCCAAGATACATGGTAAATCTCGCAATCCTGATTTCAGGTCGCGGTTCTAACATGGAAGCGATTTTACGTGCAGTAAAAAAGAAAAAGATTCCAATAAAACCTGCAATTGTGATATCCAACAAGCCCGATGCAAAAGGATTGAAGATTGCGCAAAAGCTTGGGGTCAAGACTGCAGTCGTTGAAAGTCTTGGACTCAAGGGAGGCAGCTGGGAGTACGACCAAAAGATTGTGAAAACACTTGAGGAAAATAATGTGACTCCAAAAAACGGTCTTGTCTGCCTTGCAGGATTTATGAGAATAATGAGTCCTGAATTTATCAAGCATTACAAGGGCAGAATACTTAACATACACCCTGCAATCCTGCCTGCGTTTCCAGGATTGCACTCCCAGAAGCAGGCAGTTGAATATGGCGTAAAATATTCAGGATGCACAGTGCACTTTGTTGACGAGGGAGTGGATACAGGCCCCATAATACTTCAGGCCATAGTCAAGGTAAAAGACTCTGATACAGAAGCAAGTCTTTCAAAAAGAATACTCAAGCAAGAGCACAAGATATACCCAAAAGCTGTCAGACTTTTTGCAGAAGGCAAGATAAGGACAAGGGGCAGAAAGACTGTAATCTCCTAAGAGTCTGGCCCGCTAAAAAAATAGACGACTACAAGCTCCTTTGTGTTACCGTGAAATCTATGCTCAATGTTTTTTGCCACAAAGTATGACATGCCTTCAGAGACGGCATAATCTTTTCCCCCCATATTTAGGAATCCATTTCCTCTTACCACATAGTAAACCTCATCGCTGTCATGAGGCTCTTGCGTGTCTTCCTCACCTGGAGCCAGCCTGAGAATTCCCGCTGCAATGTTTTCCCGGTTGATAAATGTGTGAAAATAAGACTTGCCCTTTTCAATATTTTTTAGATATTCTTTTGTGTCAAACTCTATCTTCAACAAAGTAGGCTTGCGATATGACATTAATGACTTTAACTGATACCAGAATCAGGTTTTTTTATTTTTTCTTCAAATTTTGCAATTAGGCGTGCAATCTTTGAGTTTTTAGCATCGTCTTTTCTCAATAGATAATACATCTCCTCTGTTGCAGCGTGATAATCTACACCAATTGTCTGGGCAAGATACAGTGCAAGGTAGCTTAGTAGCAGTTTTCTCAGAATCACATCATATGAGGCAAATCTGAGATCAGATGAGAGCTCGTCCAATACATTTGAAAAATAAGTTTCAAGATAACTGTCCTTGGACTCTCTTTCTCGAGCAGCAAACGCCCCTCCCATGCCCCTTTCTTTCATGTGTACCTGTTCTACAACGGTAATGAATTCGGAATTTAGTTTTGGATTATGTGTCAGAATTTCAGATAACAAGTCTGCGGCATCTTGCTCTGATCTTCCAGCATTCTGTTTTATCGTAAAAATGACATGACATGCAACACATCCTTGGTGCAATTCTATCTCATGGTTTTTTATTTTGTCAAGGGTTTGCCGTACTAGGTTTTCTGCTTCTCTTTGGTTCATCACATGATCTTAGACAGTGACAGATAAAAGCTCCAAAGATTAAATATCGTGCAAATTACTCAATCATGTTTGACCGGGCAGAAGATTGATGGCATTGCAGTTGCAAATTCTGTCAAAGACAGAGTTAGGGCAGCTGCTACAGAGCTGAAAAAAGAAGGGATAGA
>DATFDB010000214.1:0-5595 GCA_035252445.1 Nitrosotalea sp.
GATGGTAATTCTTTGAGCAATTTGCTAAGATTTTCCTGCCTTACATTTAGGAATATGTGCAAGTGTTTTTTGCCCTCTACTGCACCGTGTAACATGGTTACAATATCATAGATCTTTTCGCGCTTGATCTTGTCTTTAAGCGATGCCTTGTTTGCAATTAAAACTGCAGTTGATTCCATAACAGTATCAACTATTTTCAGTTGGTTCTGCGTAAGAGTAGTACCAGTTTCTGTAACATCCATGATTGCATCAACATCCTCTGGTGGTTTTGCTTCTGTTGCTCCAAAGGAGAGAAATATCTGGACATTCTTGTTAGTCCCAAGTCTTAGCCATGGGGTTACAATCATAGGCTGCTTTGATCCATAAAGTTTCTTGTAGTTTTTACATTGGGTGATAAACTTGGCTGCAGTTGTAAGATATTCTGAAGATATTCTCAGAATTTTTTTCTTCTTTGCATAAGCAAGGATCATTTCATCAAGAGATTTGAAATTATAAGAATCTGGAATTGCAATTACAAGTTTAATTCTCCCGTATTCTAAATCAAGAAGAATATCTACGTCTGATTTTGTTTCAGCAACCCAATCCCTGCCTGTTATTCCAACATCATAAAGACCATCGTTTACCAAGTTTGGAATCTCTTGTGGTCGAAGCATCTTTACTGAAATCTCTGGGTCATCAAGCATGACTCTGTAGGTTCGTTCTCTTCGAACTATTCGGGTCCAAGATTTTTCCAATATCTTAAATGTTGATTCTTCAATGCTGCCTTTTGGTATTGCAAATTTTACTCTAGCCAACGTAGTTCCCTATCAAGTCTTTTGGATATATATCTAGTCGCTAGAGTTGCCCAAGTATTTCTCTGGCTCGAGTAGCTGAGACATTTCCTTCCTTTATCATCCTTGAGACTACCTCATCTATCTTACCTTTTGGCACACCTGCACTTACTGCTATGTTTTTTGCATGAAGTCTCATGTGACCCCTTTGTATTCCCTCTGATGCAAGAGCTCTAATCGCACTAAAGTTTTGAGCAAGACCTGCGGCACCAATCACACATGCAAGCTCCCTTGCAGACTTTACTCCAAGAATCTTAGTAGCGACCTTAATCATGGGGTGGACGTTTATTATTCCGCCAACAACTCCCACAGGCATAGGCACCTCTATCTCCCCTACCAAGTTTCCTTGTTTGTCTTTTTTCCATTTTGTAAGAGACGTGTAGTTACCATCTTTTGATGCAAAAGCGTGCGATGCAGCCTCAATTGCTCTTGTGTCTTGCCCTGTAGCGTTTGCGACTGCAATTATTCCATTCATCACTCCTTTGTTGTGGGTCACTGCACGATACGGGTCATTTGCTGCAAAATGGTACGCATGTATTATGTTATCAACAACTTGTTTGCCTCCTACTTCGTCTTTATCAAAAACAGCTCTTCCTCTGACCAATCTTTTTGTGGAATAGTTTGATAGAATTTTCAGGATGGCTCTGCCTCCAGTAATTTCTTCTAATAGCGGTGCTACTGCTTCACACATGGTATTTGTCACATTTGCCCCCATCGCATCTCCTACATCAATTAAAAGCTCAACTATTAACATGGTTCCAGATTTTGTTTCCAGTTTCTTGCATGTTACCTTCTTTGCACCTTTTTTCATCTTGGACAGAGTTTTACTTTTTGAGTTGGCAAGCTTAAGAATTTTTTTTGATGCCTTGAGAACTTTAGGAATTGCGGATTTGACATTTACATCAACTAGCTGAATCTGCCCTATACTGTACGACTCGTCAGATTTCATGATAAAACCACCATGTTTTCTTGCAATCTTTGCTGCCTTTGATGCTGCAGCAATTACGGATGATTCTTCGATCACCATTGGAATAAGATACTTCTTTCCATTTATCTTGAAATTGATTGCAATACCTAATGGAAACGACAAGGTACCAATTACATTTTCTACCATATGGTTTGCTTGCTCGAACGATATTCCTCCATCATTTCTTAAAATTTCAACATCTTCATCAGAAAGCCCCGCAAAAGATTTGACTGTATTGAGCCTCTCATCCCTGTTCTTTTCGTGAAATTTCTTTGAATCCAAGTCAGTCATTTATTTTACAATCCTCAAAAGTTTGTCATCAGTTTTATCTGGAAAGCCTCTACCATCGGTATTTGATGTAAGAACATACAGATATCCATCTGGTCCTTCATTGACATCGCGTATTCTTCCTACTCCATCCAATATGATTTTTTGTTCAAGTGCAGTTCCGTTTCCTACAGGTAATTGGTATAGGCCATGACCAATCAATGCTGCCAAGACAAGGCCACTCTTCATGTCAAGTTTTCCTGCTGAATAATAAACAATCCCGGCAGGTCCAATGCTTGGATTATAGCATACTAGTGCAGCTTGATACTGTGAAGTGCCAGTGCATTCCTCAGCTGGCCATCCATAGTCTTTTCCCGGCTTGATCAGGTTAATTTCGTCGTTTGTTGTAGGTCCTTCCTCAGTTTCATAGAGATTTCCCATATCATCCCACGCTAGTCCCTGTGGGTTTCTGTGTCCATAGGAATAGACGGGTGAGTTTGGAAACGGATTATCTTGTGGTATAGAGCCGTCATCATTTAGGCGCAAGATCTTGCCTGCTAGCGAATTAAGATCCTGAGTTGCATTTTGGTCAGTAGCATCTCCCGTACCAATGTAAAGTTTTTTGTCTGGACCAAACTTTAGTACACCGCCATTGTCAAATTCTGCTCCAGGTATCTTGTCTAAAATCACTTTTGCATCAGTAATCTTATCATTGTATTCGGTTATTCTCAATACTTTGTTCCATAGATTGTCTCCTTCTTTGTATGTAAAGTACACGTAAATGAAATGATTTTTTTCAAAATCTGGGTGGGTTGCTATTCCAAGCAAGCCTGCATCTGTAATATCTGCCACATGAAGGTCAGCAACAGAATCATTCGCAAGAGTACCATTGTCAATCACTCTTATTCTTCCGACCTTCTCTGTAAAGAAAATTTTTCCATCAGCAAAGCTCATGGCCCATGGTTTTTGCAAGTTTGTTGCAACAATTTGCACAGCATCTGTACCAGTTGGACTGGAAGTAGGTTTAGGAATTACAATTGAGTTTGATGGAGATGTGATGATAATTATCGAAACAGCAACTGCGGCAGCAATTGCAATGATTCTTGTTTTTTTATCCACGTGTCTTGAACCTTTAGAATGGTATTAATTATTTCTGAAATTAGATAAAGCGTATATATCACCCCAAAACTTCTTTTCACTTAGCGGGGTGGGGAAGCCAGACTACGGGGCTAGGTCATCCCGGCGGGCTCATAATCAATACAGATGAGAAACCCGCAAGTCAGTAGTTCAAATCTACTCCCCGCTATCTCTTAAATGAATTAGAAATTATAGAACCATTTTTTAGAATTGTCAAAATCGATTTTTGTGTTAAACTTTGAAATTCTCTGCATTGGTCTTGTTAGATGTCTGTGTGCTGATGTGACAGGAAGATATAGCTGTTGCCTTATCTTGCGTGGAATATTCTCTGTTACTTTATTTTCTGAGGTATTACCACATTTTTCGCATTTGAATCCCTGCTCTTTTCCCTTTGACTTCATGCGTTTTTCACACTTTGTACACATCGGGTTTGCAAGAACGGTATTTTTTACAAGTTTGATTGTCTCAATGAATTCTACATTTATTGTTCTACCATGTGTTTTCGAAGCCTTTCGTATACCTCCACCAACTTTTATCAGATCCCCTTTGATCAAACTTGATGCTATTCCTGTAAGGCCAGTTGGTTTGTAGACTGCACATTCTGCTTTTTTGTCAGACTTGGAAATTGTAAATATCACATGTCCACCACGTTCTGTTCTAGGTGTCTTAACCACTTGACCTACAACATAACCAGAGGAAAATGGTCTTAGGTTTTCCATGTCAAGTTCGTTTTGCAGGTGGTCACCTGTACCTTGGTTTGATCGAAAGACCATGTATCCAGAAAACTTTTCTTGGGATTTTACAAGTGACGCGCCTTTAACAACAGACTTGACATCTTCGCCGCGCACTCCAAAAAAGACAGGATCTGGACCATGTGGAGCGATGAGTATTCGGTTTTTAGTTTCGTCATAACTATTAAAAGTATCAGGAATAGCTTCTTGCATATTCTTTACACTCTCTTTAAAGATAAATCGCTTTTTTCCAAAATTTGACTTGTGCCTGTATGCAATGAGCTCAAATGTATGATCATCAAAACTATACCCTATGGCACCTATTGCACCCACAAGTCCCTGGCCATTGCCCATATAGAATGTCTCGATGTTGTTTTGTGCTGCAAATCTCTTTGCCTTGTTTCTGTTCACTAGAGTAAACAGTGCTGTCTTGCCAAACTTGGAAAATTCTTTTGGGATTGCACTGTTTTCATAAAAAACAAGGCCTGGGTTTGCTCCTTCATCTATGGCGGAGTATTTTTTTATAAAATCAATTACTCTTTTTTTGACCAGACTGGGGTTTTGAGTCTGAATCTTGAGAGCCACTGCCCCATTTCCTCTTGTTTTCCAAGGAATGTTTGGATTGAATCTTATCAGATACGGATAGTCTAGAAATTTGACTTTTTCCTTTCGTAAATGTTCAACAATCTTGTAGGCAAGAAAAGTTGTACACATTCCATTTCTAGAATCGGTATCATCAAAGCCTATGTGGAGGATGCTTTGTTTCATTCTATAACTGTCATTGTAAGCGTAGACCGCACATTTTTGAGTTGCCTTATGTTATTTGATATGGTCTTTTTGAGAGTCTCATTGTCTGGAGCTTCTATCTTGACTACAAGGTCATAGGCACCATAAAGTACATAGACGTACTTGACATGCTCTATTGCTTTTACTTCCTTAAGCAATTCATTTTCTTTTCCTAGTTCTGCGTTGAGCAATACAAATGCTATAGGCATGGTTGGTTTTGAAGATCAGCGATATTAAATATTATGCGGTCGTTTGATTTAAATTAAAAAAATAAGCTTCAATAGCGATTGATAGTAATAGATGAAAAAAGAATCTTTGACGAGATAGAGAGACGAAAACCTGTATCAGTAGCTCTGAATGGCCCTGACGGAATTTTGCCAAAGATACAAGATACCGCGTCTGCAATAATGGAAAAATTTGGCATTCCAGCGTATGTTCTTGCAGATAGTTGTTTTGGAACATGCGATATGAATACAAATGGAGCAAAGGTGTTAGGTGCTGAGATTTTATTTCATATTGGCCATACAGTAAATTCGACTAGTTTTGGAGACAACATTGTTCTTATTGATGCATTTGACAACATATCATTTGACAATATTGCAAAAAAATGTGCTGAGGAATTCAGAGGTAAAACAATATCGCTTGTTACAGACAGTCAACACCTGCACGAAGTTGACAAAGTAAAGTTAATTCTTGAGCAGGGCGGGGTACAAGTAAAGATAGGCAAGGGAAAAGGACAGCTAAATGATGGGCAGGTATTTGGGTGCGAGTTTTACCCAGTAATGGAAACGAGGGAGATTGTTGACGCTAACATATTTTTGGGACAGAGTAACTTTCATGCAGCTGGCATCGCACTTTCTACAAACAAGCCAACGTA
>DATFDB010000215.1:0-13513 GCA_035252445.1 Nitrosotalea sp.
TTCTAATAGAGAGCATCACAAGTAAAAATACTACAATATCTGCAATCAATAGTGCCTGAACAACTATCACATTTTGATTCAATTTAGAATCTATGAATTTGTTCCACTCGTCAACAAATTGAGAGGTAACTCCGAGTAAGGTGTTCCTGTGATCATCAAGATTTTTGAGAGCAGAGCCAAATTCTTTTGATATTAAAGGATTGTTTTCAATAAAGACTATCTTGGCTTTTTCTGCTTCCCAGAGCGGATCAAGATTTCTCAAAGAGCTAGAATTTTCACGTGGAATTTGCAACAGGTTTTCTTTTACTATTCCATATTGTGCGTATTCAGTGCTGTCTAACGGGATCCCCTCAAGGTTTTTGAGATCCCCATCAAATACAATTCGGTCTTTTTTGAGAGATGCCGAAGCATTGCCGCCTTCACCAATTGAAATCAACAATGTATTTTGCCCAATGTCTTTTGCTATATTCACCATCTGCGCCGCAATCACCTTGTGTTTGTTGTAGTTTCTATCAAGTGGCGCCAAATCATTTACCACTCCATTTGTCAAAGATATCAAGTCGCCATTCTTTCCTAAAACATATGATAGCCCGTCCTTAACCTTTGGATCAAATACAGACTCTTGTCTGATTTTTTCAGTATCTTGTTTGTACTCCTGCCAGGAATTACCAACCTGATCATAAATTGGACGTAGATCAGAAGGAGTAGCAACTACAGTGACATCTTGCGATACACCGCCAGTTCCTAAAAGTGAATAAGTCTTATCAAAGTCATTGATTTCGGATTCCAGTGTTTGCCTATCTGTCTCATTACCACTTGCAATAGAATTAGCAGTACCTGCAATTCTTTCTACAATAACCTTCAGGTTATTTGCATCACTGATTGAATGAAGTACATCCAGATTTTCTTGAGATATCGAAAGCAAAAGATACAGATTGATTGCAGAAACCCCAATTACAATACCAAGCAGTAGATATGTTTTCTGCGCAATCTTCAATTTGATAAGAAGACAATGGGCAAGCCTATAAAAGCTTGTATGAAATAGATCTAGTAATTAGTCAAAATGTCTGACGAGTTTTTAAGAGTTGCAAGACAAGAAATACAAGAAGAACTAAACGAGATAGAGCAAATCATGGCACTTTGCAATAATGATGAACGTTTGTTTGCAAAATCTCAAAGCATAGAAGAACATCTTCATAAAATTAAAGGATTGGCCCCCATGATAGGACATGGGGAGATTGGTGAAATAGCAAAGATCAGCTATGATATCCTAAAACACATAATCAACGAAGGTGTGCTACCAGGCTCTTATTTTTTCATGCTTGAAATAGTAGACGATATGAAAAAAATATTGCTGGGTTTTGATACTTATGATATCACAAAATTCAAAAAACTGACACGTGAAAAGTTTCCTGCTGTGTCTGATTTGTGAGATTTCTTTTGAATTTAAATATCGAGAACAAGGATATGTAATAATTGGCCAAAATAATGATAGCCGATGATTCAGATGCCATAAGAATGGTACTCAGAGACATACTAACGATAGGCAAACACGAATGTGTAGCAGAAGCGTCTAATGGATTAGAAACAGTTGAACAATTTAAAAAAACGAAACCTGATGTGCTACTCCTAGACATGGCGATGCCAAAAAAAGATGGGCTTGGAGTGCTAAAAGAAATAATGGTGTACAATCCATCAGCAAAAATAATCATGATAACTGCAAGCGACAATCAAGCTACCATAAAAGAATGCATCAAAGAGGGAGCTACGGCGTATATACTCAAACCATTTAATTTTGAAGATGTTTTGACCAAGATATCTGGAATACTTGGTTTGTAAATTCATCTTAAATGATGCAGATATTCGCGCTGTTTTAAGCAAATACAGTTATGATTAAAAGATGCCAAGTAACCCTGCTAGATATGGAGAAGATAGTAGCAGACACTAGCATCATAATAGATGGAGAAATAACCAAACTTATAGAAGCAGGTAATTTCAAAGATTGTGAAATAATTATTCCAGTTGCAGTATTAGATGAGCTGCAGGCTCAAGCCTCACAGAACAAAGATTATGGATTTGTAGGTCTTGAGGAAATAAAGAAAATTCGTGAACTGACACAAAAAAATAACATTGTTCTTCGGTTTGAAGGCGAACGCCCAAGCATGGATGATATAAAATTAGCAAGACATGGAAGAATTGATGCGATAATAAAAGATATTGCGAAAAAAAATGGGGCTACTTTTTACACTGCAGATTATGTACAGGCGCTGGTTGCACAAGCAGAGGGAATAAAGACCAACTATTCTAAACCCCAAGTCAAAATACTAGATCTTGAATTTGAAAAATACTTTGACTCACAAACTATGAGCATACATCTCAAAGAAGGAACAAAGCCGGTTGCCAAGCGCGGAAAGCCTGGCGCCTTCACATTGATAGAATTGGATGATAAAATACTTGAAAGAGAATATCTTGAAGGAATTACTACGGAGATTTTAGAATCGTCTAGAGTCAACCAGAACGGAGTTATTGAGATTTCAAAATCTGGCGCATTAGTGATCCAATTTAGAGATTATCGAGTGGTAATAACACATCGCCCATTTTCGAATAGTTATGAAATTACAATAACTCATCCTTTAGTCAAGATGATGCTTGAACAATACAATCCATCAGAAAAACTCATGCAGAGATTGTCTGAGAGTGCAGAAGGAGTGCTTATTGCTGGCGCACCTGGATCAGGTAAAAGTACGTTTGCATCAAGCATCGCAGATTTTTATTCCAAAAAAGGTAAAATTGTTAAGACATTTGAATCTCCAAGGGATTTACAAGTTGATGAAAAAATTACCCAGTATACACAACTTGATGGAAGTTTTGAAAATGCTGCAGACATACTACTCCTAGTACGACCAGATTACACCATATTTGATGAAGTGAGAAGGTATCACGATTTCCGAGTCTTTTCAGATTTAAGATTAGCTGGTGTTGGCATGGTAGGAGTGGTGCATGCAAATGCTCCTCTTGATGCAATTCAGAGGTTCATAGGAAAAATAGAGCTTGGTATGATCCCACACATTCTTGATACTGTAATATACATAAAAGCAGGTCAGATTTCCAAAGTATACGAATTAGAATTCAAGGTAAAAGTTCCCACAGGCATGACAGAACAAGACTTGGCAAGACCGGTAATTGAAGTTAAGAATTTTGAGAATCATACTTTGGAATATGAGATTTACACATACGGCGAAGAAAATATTGTCATACCAATTTCAAAAGAAGCAAAAAGTGGTGGAATTGAAAGACTTGCAGAATCAAAGATAAAAGATGTAATCAAAAGGTTTGATTCTAATGCTGAAATTGAGATCCTTTCAAACAATAGCATACGAGTAAAAGTCGACAAGGACTCAATTCCATCGCTTATTGGTAGAGGAGGATCTACAATCAACGAACTTGAAAAAAGTTTAGGAGTTCACATAGATGTAGAGAAAAAAACATCCTCAGATAGTGAGAGAACAGAATGGTTTGAGATGTCAGAATCTGGTAACAACTTGATTTTAGAAGTAGATGATAACAAATCAGGAATGGATGCCGATGTGTATGTGAAAGGCAAGCACTTGTTGTCGTCACGAGTTGGAAAGCATGGCAGGATCATCATAGCCAAGAGATCCAGTCCGGGAAAAAGAATAATCAATGCTGTGATGTCAAAAGATGACATCAAGGTAGTGGTACATGATTAATTAAAATCTTGCAAAATTTTTGGATTTTCTTTTAGAAATGCAACAAATTTTCTAAGTTGCCGAATCGTTTGAGGATTCAAATGATGTTCAATTCCTTCAGTATCCTGATTTGCAATGCCGTGGTTTATTCCAAGCATTTTGAAAAATTCAAGCAATATACCATGTTTTTGCCTTATGGCATCTGCAATAGCATTACCTTTTCGGGTCAGGTTTATTCCCTTGTACTTTTCATACTTCAAATAACCATTCTCATCAAGTCTTTGAAGCATTTTTGTGACAGAAGGAGCACTGACGTTTAGATATCGCGAGATTTCTATTGTGTTGGCATATCCTTTTAATTCCACGAGTTCAGATATTACCTCCAAATAGTCCTCTACTCTAGAATAGTCCGTCTTGGAAGATTTATGCGCCTCTTTAATGGACTCTAGCCGTTCTCCTCGTTTTTCCTTCATCTATAACTCTAGGTTACCATATAAGCGATATAACCTATCCCTTGATCAGAATTCTTTACCTTATTGTAATTGATTTTTTGCACGGACTCTTAACTAGAAATTCCAAAACATGAGACACGTAATGGATGAGGGGATTAAGAAGAATATTCATAAAATTAAAAAAATGAGAGAGTCTATCAAGAGGCGTGCAGAGGTATATTCCACTCTTGGAGCATTAGATGACCGGGGAACTGCACGTGCACTGGGCTCGCTTCAACGTGCTCCAGCACCAGGCAAGAAGATTCAGAAAATAGGATTCATACTACTTTTCTCACCTGAGCCGTTTACTACTGTAGCTGGAATTCCTATGATAATAGCAGGCAAGTATCTGGACAAAGTCTACAACGGTGCAACAATATCAGACATTGGACATGAAACAAGGAACTTTGCAAGCGGAATTTCAGATTTTAAGGATAAAATGAAATAGCAACTTTTACACATTACGATTTTTCCATTAGTTTTTAATTGGAATAGCCTTACGGCTTTTGTGGCAACAAGAGGTCAGATATTAATTCCAATAGCGATTACCGCAGTGATAATTGGTATTGTTGGAGTTCTGACAATTCCTGCAGATTCAAAACTTGCCGAAGTCAAATTCCCAAGAGGTACAATAAAGGTTGACAACGTGACATTGGATGTCCAGATAGCGGAAACAGATGCACAAAGAGCAAGAGGTTTAATGTTTCAGGATCAGATGCCATACGATCAGGGAATGATATTTGTCATGAATAATGAACAGGTGATTCCAATATGGATGTTGAACATGCAGTTTCCTTTGGACATAATTTGGTTTGACAGCAATGGAAACGTAGTTCATATTGCAAAGTATGTGCAACCATGCAAATCTGCTCTTGAAACTGTAACATGTACAGTAGACAACGGAGGAGGAAAACTAGCAAAATATGTTCTTGAAACCACAGCTGGTTTTGTAAGTAAATATAATGTTACTGCAAGTTCCAAATTACAAATAATTTCTATTTAATCTGATTTTTTTTGAATTGTTTTTTGCAGTTCAGTTAACGCTGCACGTATCTCATCGATTGCAGCTTCATCTTCAAGTGTACTCACATCGCCTACTTTTTCGTTGCTTGCAACAGACTTTAACAGCCTCCTCATTATTTTTCCACTTCTAGTCTTTGGCAATTTTGAAACAATATACAAATGATCAGGAGTTGCAATTGGACCTACCTTGTTTCTAATATGTTGAATCAATTCATTTTCCAACTGTTTGTTTGGTGCAATTCCTTCCTTTAAGACCAAGAATACAACTATGGATTCTCCTTTCACTTCATGCGGTATACCGCAAACGGCTGCCTCTGCCACAGATTTATGCGATACAAAACCACTCTCAATTTCTGCAGTTCCAAGTCTATGTCCTGCCACTTTTAGAACATCGTCTGCTCGTCCAAGCATCCAAAGATAGCCATCATTGTCCATCACGGCGTAATCTCCCGGATAGTACATGAATTTGTATTTTGACCAGTATACTGTTTTGTATTTTTCATCGTCATTCCATAAAGAAAGAAGCATTCCAGGCCATGGCTTTTTTACTACTAGATAGCCCTTTGTTCCAGGAGAAAGATCTTTTCCATTTTCATCAACTACAGATATGCTGATTCCAGGTAAAGGAAGTGTAGCAGAGCCAGGTTTTAGTGGGATTGTTTCAACTCCAGGTATCGGAGAGACAAGAGCTCCACCCGTTTCGGTTTGCCACCATGTATCAATTATAGGACATTTTTCTTTTCCAATTGTTTTGAAATACCATTTCCACACTTGTGGGTTTATTGGTTCTCCTACAGTGCCAAGTAACCGAAGGCTTGAAAGATCTTTAGAGTTTGGCAATGAATCACCATACTTCATGAACATGCGCAGTGCAGTTGGAGTTGTGTAAAGAATTGTAATCCCATATCGCTCTACAAGTTCCCAAATTCTTGCTGGAGTTGGAAAAACTAATGCTCCCTCAAAGATGACTTGAGTTGCCCCATGCATCAGAGGTGCATAAACAACATAGCTATGCCCTGTAACCCATCCAATGTCTGCAGTACAAAAGTAAATGTCGGAATCGTGTATATCAAATATCCACTTGAATGTGCTGTAAAGGTGAACAAGATAACCCCCAGTACCATGTAAAACTCCTTTTGGCTTTCCTGTGGTACCTGATGTGTACAATATGTAAAGCGGATGAGCGCTGTCAAGTTTTTCAGGTTCACATTGAGATGAAGCACCTGTTACCAAGGCATTCCATTGCCTGTCTTTTTTCCCCAATGAGACATGTATTTTGGCATGTTCATACACCAGAACATTTTCTACAAAATCAAGGTCAGAGATTGCTTCGTCTATGACCTGCTTTAGTTTTACTATCTCACCCCTTCTAAATCCACCATCTGCCGTGATTATGACCTTTGATTTAGAATCAATTACCCGGTCTCGTATGGATTGAGCGCTAAAACCTGAAAATATCACAGTATGAACTGCCCCTATTCTTGCACATGCAAGTAATGAAACTACAAGTTCTGGAATCATTGGAAGATATACTGTTACTCTGTCTCCTTTTTTGACTCCAAGTGATTTGAGAGTGTTTGCCACTTTGCATACATAATCTAATAGTTCCTGGTATGAGATAGAACGCCTGTCACCACTTTCACCTTCCCACAGTATGGCAATTTTCTTTTCATTCTTGCTGCATTGAACATCAAGTGCATTGTATGAGGCATTTATCGTCCCATTTACAAACCACCGTGCAAATGGCGGATTCCAGTCTAGTACACGGTTCCATTTTTCAAACCAATGTATGCTGTTTGCCTCTTCTTCCCAGAACTTGAGATAGTCCTCACTTGCTTTCTTTCTTGTGGTAGTATCATTATTTCCAAGACCTATAGTATACGAAGTGTCATCCAATATGACTAGTTTGGATTATCATTAAAAAAAAGGTTCGCTCATAAAGGAGGGGAGCGAGTCTTCCCATCCCACAGACAGTTAAGAAGAAGAGATCCTCTTAAGCCAGTCTGAGTCTTGAGGTTCTTCCTCGCCATCGGCTCCAATTGCAACTGGTTTAGGAGCGGTTGGTGTTGGGGGAATATTATTACCAACTGCTACGCCAGAAGACACAGGTGCCTTGGGCTGAGGAGTGGGAGAATTTTCTACCTTACCAAGGTAAGAAACGGCGGCTGAATGAACGTCCTGTTTAGGACTTTCGGTTCGCTCCACAGTATCAACTGAAAGATCGTTGATGCGACGCTGGATGTTAACTATCTCTGCCTTTTCATGCTCGATGTGTTCGATAATTTCCACCGTGTGGGTTTTGACTAATTCATACTTGGCATCAGAAATCTCATTACTTTTGTTTTGTAATTTGGCATCAAATCTCAGCATTCTAATAGATTTCAGTTGATTGTCAAGATCTGCCAGTCGACTCTCCAGTTTTTCACGGATCTGTTTCTCGCTCTCATCGAGAGATAGCAATTTCATCTTGTATTTCTCGTGGATCAATTCAGCATCCTCCTTCATGTCGTCATTTTCAGATACGATATCTATCAGCGCGCGAATTCGGCGCAATGTAAGACCCTTCTCTCGCAATAATCGCTGGGCATCTAACCTCCATCTAGGAATGAAGATTACATATTGTCCTTGAACGACTAGTTGTTCGAATGGAACCTGCTTCAGTCCTTCGGAACCACAATCAACACCTACAGTTTGTACACTTCCGTCAATATCGGTTATGGTACCTATGACTTTACCAATGAAAGTGCCGTACATGTCCTTAACTTGTTTGCCGATAAACTCGACATCTTCTTTGCTCATTGGACATCTGTCATATTTTTGGTATAACCAACAAAGTGTTAACAAGCTTTCAAATTTTTGTAAGATCATTTTAGCTAAGTCCTCGTGGATATTAGGAGAGATTTAGTAATTTTAAAATCACTTGAATTGTAATGGTCCAATGATGATTACAAAGGAAGAACTAGATGAAGTCCTACATTTTGTTGCAAAACGCTGGATAGATATGAGCCGCGAGCCAAATCACAAAGCCTTTGAAAACATGCCAACTGACTTTTGGATGAATTCCATGGGAGGGGGCGCAGGAGAAGGAAAATGGGTAACGACTTTGATGTATACAGAAGATGCTGCAGAAGCAGAAGCATTCAAAGAAGTTTTGTTACGATGGCAATCAAGGCACAACGCAATGAAACCTGGATCTGTGGATTTGATTCAAATCGGAAAAAAATCTGGGCGTTAAGACAGCAGATTATTTTTTATAAGTGAACTACTTTCGAAACGTGTTGTCAGAATTTTCCGAACATGAGAAAGAGATCTTGTTGAAACACTTTTCCAATGTAGATGGCTCTGTATTTGCGATCACAACAACACGACAGGTAGATCGAGGCGCCCTAATGTCTAGGTACAGCAGAACCGACAAAAGCATGCGCAAAGTCTTTCTTGACGAGTTTCTTCAAAACGAAAACCGTGGTGAAGAATTTTACAATAAAGTTTTGCTTGAATATGGCGATGATTCAGTTGCAGAGCTTGGCGAAGCTCAGATTGCGATAGAAGGTCTTTCAAACATTGCAGTAAAAAAAATCGAAGATAGAAGAATAGGTCTTTCATATCTTGAAAAATCTTCGCGTTATGTAGCTTGGGATAAAAAAGTAAACGGAGAGTACAAGTTTTTCAAAGAGCAGGACATCATGAATTCAAAATTTGCTGACGCATATCTTGAATCGTGTAATCTAGACTTTGATGTGTATTCCAGAAACATTTCTATCATGATAGCATACATTCAAGAAAGAGACCCCATTGAAAAACAAAAATTCAGAAACTCATCAGGAGAAGAGGTCTTGTTTTCAAAACTTGGAAACGAGGATGATGTGAAATCGGCTACGCGCATTTACAATGCAACAATTAAAGCAAAAGCTCTTGACATTTTGCGCGGCATGCTTCCTGCCTCAACCCTTACAAATGTTGGAATTACAGGCAACGGTCGTGCCTTTGAGTATCTCCTCACAATACTCTATTCTTCTGCTCTCAAGGAAGAACAAGACTTAGGTTCAAAAATACACAGAGAACTTGATGTCACAATAAAATCATTTGTTAAAAGGTCAGATGACAAGTACGGAAAACTTTTGCAAGGCTATCTGTCAAAGCTGAAAAATACTTCAGATTCATTTAGCAAGAAATATCTTAAAAATAAGAAACAGAAAGATTTTCTTGTAGAATTAGTTGAAAATGAATCTGAGAAAAAGGCGGAAGAAAAAATAATTTCGGCCCTGTTATACGAACAATCTACCGGAATGGCATATGGTGAAATTTTATCCCAAGTAAAAAATATGGGTGCTCCAACAAGAAAAAAAATCATCAAGTCCTTTGCAGGCTTGCGAATGAATAGAAGACAACGACCTCCCAGAGGATTTGAAATGACAGATTATACTTTTGATCTTATGACAAATTTTGGAATGTTTCGTGACCTCCACAGACACCGAGTGTTAACATTAGAAAGACAGTTGCTTACAGCAGACCACGGATATTCCATCCCGGAAGAGATCAGCGCACTTGGAATTAGAAAAGATTTCGAGGATTGTATGTACAAATCAAAAGAGGTTTTCGATTTGATAAAAAAGAAAAATCCAGAGCAGGCACAGTATGTAGTAAATTTTGCATACAAGTACCACTATTTTATGAAATTAAATCTTAGAGAAGCTGTACATTTGATAGAACTGCGAACTGTTCCGCAGGGACATCAAGACTACCGCAAGGTTGCTCAGGAAATGTTCAAGTCAATCAGAAAGACACACCCAAACCTTTGCCAGATAATAAAATATGTAGATCTTAAAAGTTACAACCTTGAAAGACTAGAATCTGAAAAAAGGATAGAAGAAAAAAGAAAGCGATTACGTTAGAATTTAATTGTAATTACTTAAACCATTGTTCGAGTGTGTAGCTCTTCTTTTCTATTGCCTTTTTCAACCTGTTAAGTGATGTTTCCACTCTTTCACTTGAAAAGTTCCTCTCCTTTGTAAGATAGTTTGTAATGCCTTGATAATCAACACTTCCAAATTTTAGCTCGGAGACTTCGGCTACCTTAGGGTTGAGAAATATCTCTCGTATCTGTTTATACTCTACCATGTCCAGTTTTTCCTGGATTTGCGGAATCTCTTCTAGTTTGCCGTGCTGTTTTACAAGCTTTAGTGCAGTCTTGGGGCCAATTCGCTCAAATCCATCAGGATTGAAATCTGTTCCTATAAGTATTCCAACATCTACCAACTGCGCACGGGTTATTCCAAGATCTTCAAGTGTCTTATTTAGATCAATAATTTCAGGCTCCACTTCAATAGTAGTATTTCTGTTTGGCAATTTTCTCTTGCCGCTGTTTGTAAAGTTTCTCACAAGTTTTTTTGCTCCAAACAAGAGAGAATCAAAATCTTGGCTTGCCGATGCGTGGGCTTGCCCTGTGATAGTCAGATGAGCTGCAGTAGCTTCGCCCTCAGAAGGTGCTTGAATAAAAGGAATTCCAAATAGACCAAGCAGTTTCTTTGAATCCTCAACCATATCGTCTTTTAGGACAGATGTCTGCTGGGCATATTTTCTTGCTTCCTCATATTTTCCTTGACTTATGGCATTCTCATACCTGATGGTGGCTTCCTTTTTGATCTGTTTTCTCCTCTCAATCTCTGCAGACTTTAACGATGGCGGCTTGCCATCAAACACATACACCGGTTTTATCCCAAGAGACAGAAAATTGATGTTCCTATATAGTAACCCGGTCATGTGGCTTGTGATTCTGCCGCTAAAGTCTGTAAGCGGTAGCCCGTCAGGTCCACGTATAATTGATAAAAATTGGTAGATTGCATTATATGCGTCTATTGCAACTATTTTTGATGAAAAGGATTCAAGGTTTGTCTTCTCGCGAATACAGAGTTGCTTGATGTCAAGACCCATTAATTCAATCTAAAGCAAAGGTCCTTTTTGGTTTTCCTATTTTTTCCTAGCACCAGATTTTGACTCCCATCCCCTCTCGATTATCTCCTCGTAAATGTTCGAGAGTTTTGGGATCGCCTCTCCTTTTTCTGCAGCAATTTTGACTTTTTCCCGATAATAGTTTTCTATCGCTTTTGCCGTCTTGCCGTCAATAGTTATTGATACTCGGGTCTTTGCCATGCACTTTCAACTTGAGAGTCGGCATTCATCAATAATAAACTATCTACTATCAATTATTTCAAAATCAGGACAAAACCATCGTTTTTTGATTCCAGTCTTACGGCCTTGTCTTTTGGCAATCCAAGATATGTCAGAAGATCATCTACGGTAGAATCGTCTTGGAGCGCATATTTTTTACCTTGAAACTCGACGGACACTGTCTTTTTAGTTACTGTCTCCATCTACCTTAAGATAAATTATCTACTTTATATCCTTTATTATGTATTTGATCATGTGATCATCTGATCATTTTATTCTGATTGTATTTATGTGCCTAAAACTGTGTCATGTGTGGTGCCAGGTTAGCCAAGCGGTACGGCGACCGCCTCGAGATCACATACAAGGTAGCGGTTGTGCGTAAGCACTCAGGGGTTCGAATCCCTTACCTGGCGTACCTTAATTTTTTTATAAAAATTTCAGGGTCAGTCATGTTTCGGACCAAGCATTTCATCATTTTTGACATTCTGGTCCCACCTTCCCTTTATTCCTCTGAAGATGACGTATCCGCCCCCACCCATGAGAGCAAATGCCAAAGCAAGATAGAGAAGGGCATCATGTTCCACTTGGATGCAGCTAACGTGTACTGCCGCACCAGTAGAATAATCGTAGCAGTCATCAAACTGGGCAGATTGCATTGCCATCTGGCGATATTGCGAACTTCCCATACTTGCTACATAAAAGCCTGCAAAGATGATGATAGAGCCAATCATTATTAGCCTGATGTCACTCATGGCGTGGTTTTGTCATGCATAATATTTAACGTTGTGAGATTATACTAATATCATGGTCTTTGGTTTTGGAAAGAAAAAAACTGTAGAGGCACCAAGTTCAGTACAGGAACAAAGAGAAGTTTCACTGCATGACATTCCGAAGATCATAAAAGAGATTGAGGCTCCACGCATATCAAACATACTACTAGGAGCCCAACAGCTAAAAACAAGGGTAGAGTCAAATCAAAAGAATATTTACGAATTAATCCTGCATTTGGAATCTGATGACTTGAAGCTTGATGATGTGGACAAAAATCTGAAAACTATTGGCAAAAGAGGCAAAGATGCGGTTGTTTCAACTATCAAAAAAGAGACCAAGACCAAGCTGACAAACATAACAAAGTATGAGGATGTGATATATCTCAATAATGAAGTAAACCAGATGCTCAAAAGAATGGGCGATGTGCTAGGACTTCATACGAGAGTCATGCATGTTTTTGCAAGAAAATATGCAGATAAACTAAAAGACGAGATTGGGGACCTAGCACAAAACAGAAATGCCCTACAAAGAATAATAGGCGAACAGGTAGAATTCAAAGCCAGTTCTGACGCCATACTTGAGACTATCAAAAAAATGCAGAGTCTGGAATTAGAAAAAAAGCACAAGACCCATAGGCTTGATGAAGTTGCAACGGAGAAAAGTGAAGCGGCAGATACCATTTCAAGACTAGAAAGCGAGATTGCCAAACTGAAATCTAGTCCAGAATATCACCAGTTTTTAGAGGTAAGAAAAAAGATAGACTCTCTTGCACATGAAAAATACGAAATAAGAGATAAGGTAGCAGCGCAGTTTTCAAAAATTTCAAGACCGCTCAACAAGTACAGCTATGTTTCTTCCTTTGACAAGCCTATGAAAAAACTTATGGAAGAGCTAATTGCAGATCCATATCAAGTCATATCTGCTGAAAATAAAGAGTCGATTATAGAGATCTTACAGGCCACTACAAAGTCAGTTGTGGCGGGAAATGTTTCAGTGAAAGATTCTGACAAATCAGTTGAGACCATAGAGGAGACAATCGAGAGATTAGATGAGTTTTTAAAACTAAAATCAACGTACGCGAAAAAGATTTCTGATCTAGAATCTGGCCTACATGTCTTTGATGTAAAGAACTTAGAAGAAAAAGAGGCAAGTCTTGAAAAGACTAAGACTAATCTAAGAGACCTTGAATCGTCACATGAAAAACTTGGAAAAGAGATCTCGGATGTGTATTCGCAAATTGACGCCGCAAAACTAGAGTTGGAAAAAACCCTGACTTTTCTAAACAAGGATAAAGTAATAGTCAAAATCTAAAGTCAGGCAAGCCGTAATTCTAAGGTTAATTAGTTTCCA